>JADGEK010000103.1:0-11257 GCA_016744395.1 Gammaproteobacteria bacterium
CCAAACACAGTTAGTTTGTCCACTTTCTCAGTAACCTTTTCCAGAACTTCCAGTTCTTTCAAACGCATCAAAGTTGGGTTGTCATCCATCAAACGTGCTGTGTTTAACAGTGAACGCGTTGCCGCAGTTTCTTCACGTCTTTTGATCACATTGGCCTGTGCTGTTTTTTCTGCTTCAACCACCTGATTTAAAATTTCTTTCATTTCACCTGGTAGAATGACATCTTTAACACCAACACTTCTTACTTCAATACCAAATTCTGACACTTTTTTATGAACGACATCAAAAATCGCAGCATCCATTTCATCCTTATTACCCAACAAAGCATCCAGAGTACGCATACCCACTACTTGTCTTAAGGCAAATTGCATTTCACGATAAACATAGTCTGTGATATTCACCAATTTGTTGCGCGCAATCATTGGGTCAGCGATTTGATAATGTGCAGACAAGTTGATACGCAGGCTGACTTTGTCTTTCGTCAATATCTCCTGACCTTGAACCTCCATCACTTGTAAACGCAATTCAACCTGTTCAACTTTCACTGTACGATTGAATTTCCAGAAAGCGTACAATCCTGAGTTTAATTGTTGCACCATCTCACCATTTACAATTAACTGACCAATGTGGTTATCAGACACTTCGCATGCATAGACAGAGTTAACCACTTCTCGTGACATTGCACTGATGCGTGCATTGGTAATCAATCCCACCAGTTTTTTTGAAATGGTAAAATCCTGCTCAATATTCAGCACTTCTACCTTCACATCAACAGGTGATTGCCAATACAATTTTCGGGTTCCAGGTGCCAAAATACCACTTAACCGACCATTCTTATAAACCAGTCCCACTTCATGCTCACCCAACTCAATGAACTCAAAATGCGCATCCACCAGTTCCTGGTTTTCTGATACCAGCATTTCTATATGTGGGTAATTAAATTCTGGTACTGTCAAATCATGAACCTCAACCGTCACTCGATCCAATAGGTCAAATTGACGATAAATGCCCGGTTCAAGAATTTTGACAATGCTGCGATCTTTTATATACACACCACGTTCATGCTGTGCAATCACAATACGTTTCAATCCGAACATCACTACTACTCCTGTTTTTACTTCTATTCATCTTATCTATATGAAAATAACTCCACACACTGATTGCGGGGCCTGATATTAAACTGCATGGATTTTAGGTGACAACAGGTTTTATAGTATTCATCCTGATAGTTAAATACCCTATCATTCATAATCATAGTTAACCTATCTGTCTGACATTGAATCCCTAAAATGGATGTCAGGAAGTAATCATTCCACAGGCAATCAGCATGCTGTCACATGAACAGGCATCACTGTCTTATTAAAAAATCTAAGCCAGCCAATTCAATTCATGCCACTGGAGCACTTTCTTTAGGTAGCGAGCCACCCGTTTTGCGGAGTCGAACCGCGGGCTTTCGCCCTTACCAATAACAATCACTCTCACAAAGAGAAGACTGTTGAAGAGTGGGAATTGAACCCACGCCAAACCAATTATGAGTTGGTTGCTCTACCACTGAGCTATCTTCACTGGTGCAATTGAGCATCTACCGTTTTGTATACACCTTGCAATTTCAGCATCAGTGCACAGGTCAGGTCTATGAACCTGATCCGCTAAACCAATAAATTTCTTCAAGTGCCTCTGAATTGCGTATCAATACAATATGCAATCACAATTATTAATAATTAAAGAACGGGCAAAAAAAACCCCGGGTGCTTTCTAAGCACCCAGGGTTCTACTATTCAGTAAATCCAGGAAGGTGCTTATATCCAGCAACCTTCCATTTAATGTTAAAAGGTTACATCGTCATACCATAATTTTTCTCAGCAGAAAATGAAGGCAAGTTGGTACTTGCAACTTCATTTGTAGACAGTCGATTGGTGCCCTGCCTATTTTTCTGTATGTTTATTAGTTGGCTCATGATTTTCTGTATCTCTTTTAAAAATTATAAAAAATGTTTTTTGAACAAAACTGAGTAATTGTTTATAACAGTATTACTTGTTCTGATTGTGCGTATTCTAGCCCTATAATTTTCAATGTCAACAATAAATAGCAAGTTTCTTGCTTTTTCTAGCAAACATCTTTCCTTAGCATTTAATAAAATGACTATTTTCATTTTATATCAATCAGTTATATAATTACGTTATCCACATTAAATTTTATCTTTCAGGTATTGCCATGAGTCGAAAAATTACAAGCAATGAACATAAGAAAATTGTCGGCGAACGCATCAGGCAAGCCCGACAGATGGCAGGGTTTAATACAATTGCATCACTCACAGAATGCTTTCCTGAATGGAGTGAGCGTCGTTTGGGAAATTATGAGAATGGTACTTCCCTACCCAATCCATTGGATATTCTGCGCATTTCAAAAGAAACCAAAACCAGTCCTTGTTGGATTACCTTTGGTATCGGGAGTATTCGTTCTTCAGATAGAAATCTACAAGCTATTCGTTATCAAAATTTTTCTCACCTCTATGAAAAAATGAGCAAAGCGGAGCAGTTAGAACTGAGAAAAGCACTTAAGTTAAAACCCAAAGAAGTCAATCATCACCTGGATAATCCCTACCTTAAAATCACTCACTCAATGTGCCAAAAAATTGAACATCATCTGGAAAAATCAAAAGGCTGGATGGAACAACAACATGTTGAAATGGACGGCTTATGTGATTTCTTTCCAGAAGATGTCAAAGAGCTATTATCGATTTATTCTAATCTGGACAGTGATGCTCGTGCCATGTTGCTGGAGATTTCACGTACGGTGAAAGCACATAATAATGAATAAAGATCAAAAATTACATTTTAACATTGCAAATTCAATATCTGTCCTACTTTAAAAATGATTAACGATTAATAATATTCAATATCTCTTCTAGTTTTCTAACCGCCTCAGTACCTTCATCAGCACTGGCAGAGATACAACCATCAAGCGAACCATAATGATGTTCAAGGCAATTTAAAAGTAGCTGCCTAATGGCTTTTTCATCAGGTTTTTGTTGTAAAGAACTGGACAGATACAAATCTTCCAATTGTTTCTCTTTATTATTAAAAAAATCCCTTAACTGAAGTTTGCTCCATTCACCTCGGCGAATTGATTTAAGTTGTTCTCGATTTCGGGTTAAGTCCAAATCACCTTCATTGAGGATCATTTCAACCTCTGAAATTAATCGCACCACATGATAAGCAAATTTGGTTGAATAGCCATGTTTATCATAATCCGCTCTTCGCTGGGTGCCTTCTTGAGGAATTGAGTGCTCTGCTTTATGTAATTGAGCATAGCTATAACCTTTGAATTTATGCCATGCTCCTTTATGTAAAAACAGTTTTCGATTTTCTCTCACCATTTCTCCCACTTGTGTGGAGTATAAAATACAACGCCTGGGCACAAAGAGGGAGTCAATCATATTGGGATTGTTTTCCATACATAATTGAAAATATTTTACGATGGAATAAATTGTGAAATCATATTCTTGCCCTTGTTTTCCTGACACCGAAGTATCAAAGACATGATGCTCTTGATATTGTTCAAAGCGTTTAGCTTGAGTACCAAAGCCAATGATCTCACCTCTTGTATGGGGGAAGACATCTTCACGATTTGGAATGCAAAAACCATACACATCCATATCAGACTTGTCATTTGAAACACCATAGGCCACTGATCCCATCACCACTTCCAATTGAATGGCATTGGCTAAAAATTTAGGTGGCTTAATCCGTTTTTTCTTGACTAATTGTTGTATTGTACTGCTCAAGGCGATGCCCTCTATGAATCATCATTTCAATCTGCAACAAATATTATTGAACATTTCTAAATTCATCACAACACAAGCAATGTGCTACTTTCTAGCCATTTAGAAAAACACGTCTGAGTTTTTCTTCCAAAGCACCAATTTCTTTAGGCAACTGATGACGAGTCATAAGCAGAGAACGTTCAAGAGGATCTTTAACAACCCAGCCTGATTCATTCAAATCCATAGTCAAACCCAGTTTTTGGGTAATGCTGGCCAGAGTCATGTGCTGTTGGATAAAGCTGTATTCAACGCTTGGTAATGTTGTCATGAGTATTTCCTGCTTTGCTATTAAAAGAATGTATTTAAAAAGATAATGGTAATACAAAAGAATCATTATAATAATCAATTTGATGATAACTATACATAGTCATTTTGATTATGTCAAGAAATCATATTGTAAAACTAGTAATATTTTTGTATCATTCACTCCAACCTCTTTTTAGTAACTTTCCAAAAGACTTGTACGAGTAAATCAATGAATCAACAGGATCGAGCCAAAGCCCTTTCAGAACTCAGTCAGACCCAAAAAGAGCGCTTATCACACATTGATTTTCGACTGATGTTTCTGGGAGTAATGCAAAGAATTGATTTGATTCAACGCTTTGGAATGAAAGAAGCGGCAGCCACTCGGGATATTGCCTTATATCGAAAACTGGCTGAGGAGAATATCACCTATAAAACAAAGGAACGCTCCTATTTCTATAACGCGCAGTTCACTCCCCTATTTCAATACACCTCTGAACGTACACTATCGGCTCTATCCAATGGTTTTGGCGATGATTATATCGGTGTTATTAGCAAAGCAATGCTCCCATGTGAAACGCCCACACAACTGAATATGACCCAGTTGACGACTCTTTCAGTCCTGACCAGAGCCATTCATCAGCATCAAGTCGTCAAAATGACCTATTTTTCATTATCCAGTGGTGCTTCAACAAGAGAAATTGTTCCATTGGCACTGGTTGATAATGGTCTTCGCTGGCATATCAGAGCTTTTGACCGTAAACATTCCCGCTTTGCAGATTTTGTGGTAAATCGCATTACCAATCCTGAAGTCAGTGAATCTGTCATACAAGAGCAGGAAAAGAAAGAGTCAGACAATCAGTGGAATCGAATTGTTGAATTGGAAATTGTGCCCCACCCTTCTTTGCAACATCCAGAAACCATTGCGATGGATTATTGTATGCAAGATAAGCAATTAAACATCAACGTCAGGGCTGCCGTTGCCGGTTATTTATTACGTCTTTGGAATATTGATTGTTCTGCAAAACATTCACTTGAAGGCAATGAATATCATCTCTGGTTAAAGAATTATCCTGCTTTATATGGTGTTGATAATTTAGTACTTGCACCAGGGTATCAAAACCCATAACAAACTCAGCTGAATAATAATTAACAGAGATAGGTCTGTGATCCAAAAAGTGGGAATAAAGCATGCTTTGTCCCCACGTTCAGTCTCTATCATCTGTATTCCTCTGATGGACCCGAAAACACACACTTGTAAAGAATATTTATTCCTAAAACAAACTTGATTGATCTGCATCATTTTTTTAAATACAAAACCCATGTTATAAATGAACAATGTTTTAATGTAGTATTATACTTATTTACTTCTAGTTCCTACCTCGTAATTCGTATTTTTTAAACATTTGTGAAAATTTAATTACCGAGTTACACCCTATTTAAAGTGTAATGACGGATATTCAATCTAATAAAAAGGAAGTTTTAATGAAAAATTTAATTTCAATAGTGATAGTTTCTGCTTTTTTATTTGTTAGCTCTTTAGCTAACGCAGGTCAATTTGGTGATTTACACGCCAAGGTTGTTGAAGCCAGAGATGCTCTGATTACTATGGTTAAAAACACTGACAAACGTGGCCCTGATCAGCAAAAATTAGTTAAGGACTCTGCTGATGCGGTCAGTGCAATGATTGCAACAATGAGTGCACCTGCCGGTAAAGAAGCTCAATTTAAGGAGATGTCTGATAACTGGGCTGCATTTAAAAAAACACGCGAAGAAGAACTGGTTCCTTTAATTCTTGCTGGTAAACAAGCAGAAGGTAAAAAAATTGCAATGGGTGTGCAAAAAGAACGTTTAACAAAAGTGCTTACCTTGACCAAAGAACTTGATTTGTAAACAAAAAAATAAAGACTGTAAAACTGGACAGCCATCAATGATTATTTCGCATTTGATGGCTATCCATAACACATCAATGAATGCAATTGATGTGATATCATTAAACTCTTATCACTAAACTCTTGCCACTAAACTCTTACCATTAAACAAGATTCCTTACTTTATGTTGTTTGAACGCAAGGATATTGTCAACCAACTGATCAAGCAAACGTTGACGTGACTGTTGACTGGCCCAGGCAATATGAGGTGTAATAATCAAATTCTTTAAGCCGCTGTTCAATAATGGATGATCACTCGCAGGTGGTTCTTCAGATAAAACATCTAAGCCCGCTCCCGCAATTTTATTGTGTTGAAGTGAGTCTAATAATGCACTTTCATCTATTAAGGGGCCACGTGCCGTATTAATCAGCAAGGCATGTTCGGGTAATAAACCAAGCTCTTGTTCAGAAATCAAATGATAATTATCTTGTGTTAATGGACAGTGTAACGTTAGAATATCAACTTGAGGCAGCAGTTCAGTCAAAGAGAGTCTACCCTCTCTCTGATCATTGTTATCTCGTTTGGCAAGCAACACCTTCAGACCAAAGCTGTCAGCCATTTTTGCTACAGCCTGTCCTAAATCACCATAACCAACAATACCCATTGTCCTGCCATATAAGTCTTGCGGTGGAAAATTCAGTAAACAAAAAGAACGACTCTGAGACCACATTCCCTGAATCGTGGCTTCACTATTTTCTGTTAAGCGACCATATAAAGATAATATCAGTCGGAATACATGTTCTGGCACTGAGTGAGTAGCATAATGAGTAATATTACAAACAGGAATATGGTATTTCTTTGCCGCTTGTAAGTCCACATTATTGGTCCCTGTTGCTGCAATGCAAATGAGTTTAATCTGCTTGGCACAAGAGAGTGTTTCTTTATTCAAAACAACTTTATTGGATACCACAACATCAGCATTTTTGATTCTTAAATGAACCTCTTCTGGCATTGTATTTCCATAAAAAGTCCAATTGGGCAAACACTGTTTTATTTTATCCAAATTTAAATCATCATTATTTAAAGTATCTAAATCAAGCACAACGCCATTTTGTATTTCATTCCTATCGCCTGGATGTTCGTATGTCATATTGATTAAATGTCCCAGCAAGTTATTAATGGTTTAAATTGAAAGTCATGGACACCTTTTTTCTCAAAAAATGCATAACTGAATTTTTATAAAATGGGTTGATATGTTACCAGAAAAAAATGTAATATAATTTCTAAATTTCACCTTATATATTCACCTGAATGGCAAAGCAGATGTATTGACACTGCTTTATAATTAATATCCATCTATTTAAGTGAAGTCCTTCAAAGAAGCATCAGTAGAACCATTTATTGATTCATTAAATGGTATCAATGACGTCAAAGTAAACCAGATTGTCAGCTCAGCAAGCATACAATATAACCCTGAAGTTTGGGACAAAAGCATGTGGGAAAACTTGTGCACGGGTCATCATAAGCCTCAACTTACTCAAAATATCACCGATGCAATCGATACTCTTTAGGTTCCGACTATCATTTCCGTGCATATAACGGTAAGACCTGCCCAAGTTCTATCAGCCCCTCCTTAAAATGCAATTGACAATCATTATCATTATTATTTATAATTAGAAGTATTGATGTTTATTTATTCCTGAGGTACCCAATGCCAGTCAATTTTGATGAGAAGCTGCTTCTCAGCCAAAGAATTAATCCTGATTTTGAAGCTCCACTCATAAATCAAATCCTTAGAATTGCCATCTATGATGAATATCATGCCTTTGAATCTTATTCTCAGGTTATCAGTAAATTTGGCCCTGTACACCCTTTTGTTCAGATTATTGAAGCTGAAAAACAGCATTACTCAGCATTATTATTGCTAGCAGAAAAATATCAGGTTGAACCACCAATCAATGACTGGGCAGAAAGGCTAGAGATACCCAGTTCACTTATTGAATGTTATGAGCTTGGTGTTGCAGCAGAAATTAATAACATCGCAATGTATGATAATTTGCTCATGTATACACAAGAGGCCGACATACAGGATACCTTATTTCGCCTACAGGCAGCTTCTTACAATAATCACCTTCCTGCCTTTAGAAGAGCCGTTGCAAATGCATCTCAAATAAACGCAGAGACAGCTCAAACCGCATCAAATCAAACAACAGCAGAAGATTTGTCTGGAAAAATGGATGAATACAAAACATTAATTCAGTCTGTAATGAGTGGCAATATTGATCAGGCTGAACTAGGGAAACTTTTATCCAATAGCAACCTGTCACTCATTAGCGGCTTACTCATGGGTGGCTTAGGCTCCATGCTCATTAATAATATAAAAAGTGATTCTGATGATGAAATGAATACCAATGAATCCGATCCTCAAAAAGAAACATCAGCAGAAGTACCGTCAGAAAAAGTGGAATAACACATCAATGAAAAGAGAACCATTCCTAATGGGAGCCCTTGCTGGCATCGTAATTTTTTATGTTTTAAAAAAAATAACCCCCAGAAAAAGAAAGCCTAGAAAAGTAACTCAAAGTAATCTCTCAAACAAAAAAAATTCAGGAGACACAGTTTAATGGCACTACCCTATTTACTTGGATTAGCAGCAGGAAGCATTGCAGTGGTGAGCTGGAAACATCACAAGTCAAAACAACCTCTGTTGATAAACACAGACTTAGCCCAGGAATCAACATCAGAAAAAGAGGCTGAAGCAACTCCAACATCAACAAAGACTTCTAACTCAAAGAAAGGGGCATAAAATATGGCCGATAAGTACCTTATTAATACGGGTGAGCCTCGTTCAATCACTGGGCATGTTGTCAGTGGAGCACTTGCATCAGGCATCATTTCCAGTACCGTCAATTACAAAAAATATCAAAATGGTGATATAAACTATGTTGATGCAATACAGAATACCACCAAAATAACAATGCAGGGTGGCATCGCAACTGGAGCAGCCATATCAGCAACCAATCACCTCGGCCCTGCTGGCGGTGGCTTATTCAAAGCATTAACAGCCATCAGCATTGGCATGGCAGGTATTTATGCCGTTGAAGTAGCCGATCAACTTTTAAGCCACAAACTATCAGAAAAAGCAGAAGAAGTAGATCACAATGATGAAAGCATCATTGTCAGTGGAGAATAGTATGCAGGATATACCTTTTCAAAATCAAAGTAATCATGTTGGAGCAAGTTGCACGACAAGACAGGTTTCTGATCCACAAAGCTTTGGTTCGCAAAACTCTGGCCCTATAAATAATCCCACAAATGAACAATCAGCAGGAACCTGTCCCCTTTTTGGTTCAAGCAGGCAGCCTCGCCAACAAAACCCATATTATACGCCTCAAATGGAAAGGCCACTTTCTGGAAATCAAACTATGAACAATCCTTATATTTCAGCACAAAATCCTATACAGTCATCTTCTATGCAAGGCAATGCAGCAGCAACTCAGGTACAGCCTGAGACAAGTTCAGCAACAGGAGACTTTGTTAAAGGTGCTCTCATAGGGGCTGCGGTCACCTATTTGCTGACCAATGAAAAAGTACAAAAAGCACTCTTTCAAACAGTCGCCAAAACATCCAACTTATTTCAAGTAGGGATGGAAGAAGTCAAAGAACGCTATGAAGATGCTAAAGCAGAAACTGCAGCAAAAAACATGGATGTTTAACTACCATCAGCATAGACATAAATATCTAAAAGAAACCATTGAATAAGATGACCCAAACTAACCGTTTTTATGTGATTCATGAGACCTCTGTTCGCATACGCTACTATGTCGAACATCTTAAAAATAAAGAAATTGATCACCACCGACTGCAATATCTTTTTGAACAGATAGACGGTGTTTCATCGGTTCGAATCAGCCCTAAAACCTGTTCAATGATTATCAATTTTAAAGGTGATATTCGTCCTGAAATTGAGCAAACACTTAAGGATCTTCAACTAAAAAATCTCAAGAGAAATCAACTAGAAGAGCTTCTCCCATCCAATGAACCCCCTTCACTGATGGGGCTGGCACGGGCAGGTAGTGCCTTGGTTATTGAACCCTTTATTAGCGATCAGCGTATCAAAGCAGCATTAACAACTGCGGCAGCGACTCCGATGTTATGGAGTGGTGCCAAAGAACTCTTTACTGATGGTCTGACCTCAAATGTATTAGAGTCTTCAGCAGTGGCCGTATCTATTTATCGACAGGATTATCTGGCAGCCAACTCAACCAATGCCATGCTGGCACTAGGTGAATACATTGAAGAAACCACCGTACAAAAAAGCGATGACCTGATCAAACACCTGGCCAAACCCGATGTCAAAACAGCCTGGGTGGAAACCATAGACAATCAGGGGAAAACATCAGAGCAACAAATGCCAGCGGGTGAACTCAATGTCGGTGACATTATCATTGTCGGTGCTGGTGATACCATTCCGATTGATGGCCATGTTACCAGTGGTGATGCTTCTGTGAACCAGGTTTCAATGACAGGTGAAGCCGAACCCGTGAAAAGGTCGCGTGGTGACCGAGTGATCGCAGGCACTATTGTGGAAGAAGGTCGAATCAAAGTCTGGGCTGAACAGGTAGGAGCAGATACCTCTACCCATCGAATTCAAAGCTATATTGAAAGCTCTCTGAATGAGAAATCCGCCGTACAACTCAAAGCAACCAAAATGGCAGACAAACTGGTACCTGTTACTCTGGGACTTGCCACCTCTTCTTATTTATTTACTCAAGATTTTGAGCGAGTGGCTGCCGTTTTGCAAGCTGATTATTCCTGTGCTCTGAAGTTGGCTACGCCTGTTGCTTTTAAATCCACACTGAGCAATGCAGGTCATAATGGCATTATGATCAAGGGTGCCAAAAGCATAGAAGCACTCAGTCAAGTTGATACCTTTATTTTTGATAAAACGGGTACACTCACTGAAGGTGAACTGGAAGTTGACGATGTTATCTCATTCAATTCTGACTGGTCAAATGAAGAGTTACTCAATCTGACCGCCAGTATGGAGGAGCACTATTTTCACCCTGTTGCAGAGGCCATTGTTAAAGCAGCAAAAACCAGAGGTTTTGTTCACATGCACCATGAAGAGGTGCAGTTCATTGTTGCTCACGGTGTCAAAACCATTGTTGATGGCGTCACGGTATTAATCGGCAGTCGTCACTTTCTGGAAGACGATGAAAACATCAGTTTTAAAGGGCATATTCGTCAAATTAACGCCTTAATCAAAGCAGGTAAAACGCTTTTGTACATTGCCTATAAAGGCAAGCTTCTGGG
>JADGEK010000103.1:11357-13746 GCA_016744395.1 Gammaproteobacteria bacterium
GAAATTGCTAAAATCGGGATGGTCACAACTCTTGGTTTAACAGTGGCAACTTCACTAAAAATGAAAGGCATCAACAAAAAAATTCATATCGGTGCAGGAGTGGCTTTTTGTGGTTTTGCCTTATGGCATCATTATCTTTACCAAGTTCAACCTGCCCCAGCAGCGGCTAAATCGAATAATAAATCAGACAATAAGTTAAAAGTGAATCAAGAATAGACCGATATTGGACAACAATAATAAACGTTAATAACAATCATTATCATTTACATTTATTTAAAAACATAATATACTCTTTACACTCATCAATATTTATTACACTGGAGTTCTAATATGTTTTTTCCTATTGTTAGTGGCATTGCGACTATATTAACCGCCGCTCTAACCTATGAAACGGGTAAAGGTACTTATCAAAAAATTCAAAAAAGAAAACTGAAAAAGTAAATTGAGTTTCGATAACAAATATGAAAGTGCTAAGTAATCTTGAGACTGGGCATACCCATCGACACTTCCTACGAGACGTAAAAAAACCACTCTTCAAAATAAAAGAGTGGTTTTTTAGGGAAACAAGTTGCTTGAAGTTATTTAACTTGCTGGTTCTGCATCAATTACATCTTCTGCAGTTTCGACCACCTCACCCACTTTTTCACGTTTGACAAATGATTTCACCTTATCTGTGGCATTTTGTGTAATATTTTTAATTTTTTCCTGACTGGCTTTATCTTTATAGATGTAAGTGCCCAGAGAGCCTACAGCTGCGCCAACAATAAGAGGTATTAAATGTAAAGTCATGATAACCACCTTCAAATTTAGGTTAATAATAAGTTATAACTCTATCCTAGTGTTTAAACTTAAAAAAGTCAAACAATACAGCATTTATTCCTTAAAAATCAATATGTTGTAAATGACAATCAGTATTATATTGAGAATGCAACCCAATTAAAATCACCCATAGAAAGGCGATGACCCACCAGAAATCCAAGCTATAAAATATCATTCTCCCTTTGTTAATAATATAATTGGCCACACTCCTACAAGGAAATCCCCATAAGCTATGTCTGATATTTTCATTCCATTTTTTGGTACATTTCTATCCACTTTTACTATAGTGAGCTTTGCTGAAATGGGCGATAAGAGTCAATTAGCCTGTATGCTATTAGCAAGCCGCTATCGTGTCTGGCCTGTTTTTTGGGGGGCAGTGACTGCTTTTATTTTTCTTAACCTGGCAGCCGTTATTTTAGGGATCATTGCTGCCAGTTGGATTCCTGAGCAGATTCTCGCATTGGCAGTGGGTTGCCTCTTTCTATTATTTGGCTATCACGCCTTTACAGCAAAAGATGAAGGAGCAGACATACAAGACAGTAATCAGCTAAAACGCGGTATTTTTCTCAGTACTTTTTTATTAATTTCAGTGGCTGAGTTTGGAGACAAAACACAAATTGCGGTTGCAGGACTGGCAAGTACTCATGAGCCTTATGCTGTTTGGGCTGGCGCAAGTATGGCTCTTATGCTGACGACGGGTTTAGGCGTATTGATCGGTCACTCCCTGCTAAAGAACATCTCTGGAGTCTATCTGCATCGTATTAGTGGCCTTATTTTCATGCTGTTTGGCATCCTGTCATTTGTCAGTATTATATAGAAGCCAGGTCTGCTTTCTAAAATAAGCTCACTTTTTCACTCCGCTTGATCTTTTAAGATGACCAGTCTCATTATTTTTATAAAAAATTATCTCACTGACTTAAATTTAATTGATATTAATCACTATTTTTATTTTGCATGATAAAAAGTATGCGGTATACTACTCCACAAATAGTAATGGTAATACTTCTCATTATCATCAATTAGTATGGAGTTAACTTAATGAAGACTAATGAGTTAAAAAAATTAGGACTAAAAGCAACCTTACCTCGCTTAAAGATCCTGGAATTATTAGAGCACGGGGAAGAAAGGCATTTAAGTGCTGAAGATATTTACAAAAAGCTCACTATCCTTGGAGATGATATTGGACTGGCAACCATTTACCGAGTCTTAACGCAGTTTGAAGCGGCTAATTTAGTAGTCAGGCACCATTTCGAAGATGGCCATTCTATTTTTGAACTGAATGGGGATGCACATCATGATCATTTGGTTTGCGATAAATGTGGCAAAGTGGAAGAGTTTCTTGACGAAACAATCGAAGCCGCTCAACACGAAGTGGCTGGAAAATTCGGCTTTAAAATGACGGCCCATAGTCTGCAAATATTCGGTATTTGCCCTGCATGTCAAACAGAGAAAACACTTAAATAGAAATTTAAGTTGGTTTTGTACATTATAGGCTTGTGCTGAATGTATTTTCGCAGAGTTCTTCTCAATTTCTTGATCAACAAAAAATAAGCGCTTCTCTCTAAATCAA
>JADGEK010000018.1 GCA_016744395.1 Gammaproteobacteria bacterium
AATGGTTGTTACTTTGATTGCTCCAATCGCGATGGAAGATGGTTTACGTTTTGCGATTCGTGAAGGCGGCCGTACTGTTGGTGCGGGTGTTGTTGCTAAAGTTATTGAATAGGTTTATTTCAACAAATCAGCAAAACACATGATCCTCATTCCCATATTTAGAAAATATGGGAGTGCATAAGTAAATTGAACAGGACAAAAATAATGTCAACAGAAGATCAAACAATCCGTATTCACTTAAAAGCTTTTGATTATCGTCTAATCGATATCAGTGCTAAAGAAATTGTTGAAACAGCTAAGCGTACTGGTGCCATGGTTAGGGGACCAATTCCTCTACCGACACGAAAAGAACGCTTTAATGTATTGACTTCTCCACACGTTAATAAAGATGCTCGTGATCAGTATGAACTACGTACCTATAAGCGTTTAATGGATATCGTTAAGCCAACAGATAAGACGGTAGATGCACTGATGAAACTGGATCTTGCAGCAGGTGTTGATGTTCAGATTAAATTGAACTAAAATACTGCCTCTTGTATTTTTGATCAAGAGAGAACGAGCAACCAAGAAATCTGATTTTACGTTAAAAAACAAAAAGTTAGATTAAGGTTGCTTCAGTCTGTTTTGATTTTTACTTTATCAGGTTCTTCACATTGTAGAATTTCTATCTTTGATAGAGTCAAATTAATGATAATTTGGCTAATTTGATAAAGTTTTATCGTTTAAAGCTGAGCATAAATCAACCGAAATTTATGCCCAAATTGTAATTTAGCTAACTAAAGCAAATATTAATAGCAAATTGCAGAGGAAAATAAAATGAGTTTAGGTTTACTAGGCCGTAAAGTGGGCATGACCCGTATCTTTACGGAGCTGGGAGAGTCAATCCCAGTGACAGTAATTGAAATGGAACCCAATCGCGTAACGCAGGTTAAAACCAGTGCTACTGATGGTTACAATGCAATTCAGGTTACCGTAGGAAGTCGCCGCGCATCACGCGTTAATAAAGCTGCTGCAGGACATTTTGCAAAAGCAGGTGTTGAAGCTGGTCGTAAAACAGTTGAGTTTCGCTTAGATGCTGAAACTGAATTAACACCAGGATCAGAGCTTAAAGCAGATGTGTTTGCAGAAGGTCAAATCGTAGATGTGACTGGAACAAGCATTGGTAAAGGCTTTCAAGGTGGTATTAAACGCCATCATTTCCATCGTCAGGATATGACTCACGGTAACTCAATCTCTCACCGTTCAAATGGTTCGATTGGTCAGAACCAGACTCCAGGACGTGTATTCAAAGGTAAAAAAATGTCTGGACACATGGGTGCAGTACAACGCACTACCCAGAACCTTGAAGTGATTCGCGTTGATGTTGATAAAAATTTGATTTTAGTTAAAGGTGGTGTACCTGGTGCTAAAAATTCGAATGTCATCATTAAACCTGCTGTTAAAAAAGCATAGAGGATATTTAAATGGAACTGAATTTAACAACAGCTTCAGGTAAAGCCTCTAAAAAGACGGTAGAAGTATCTGAAGAAACATTCAATAAAGATTTCAATGAAGCCCTTATCCATCAAGTGGTCAATGCCTATTTGGCAGGCGGTCGCTCAGGAACTAAAGCTCAGAAAAATCGCTCTGCAGTAAGCGGTGGTGGTGCAAAACCATGGCGCCAAAAAGGAACAGGCCGTGCCCGTTCGGGTACTATTCGCAGCCCAATCTGGCGCAGCGGTGGTACAACATTCGCAGCAAGTAATCGTGACTTTTCACAAAAAGTGAATCGTAAGATGTACCGCAGTGCAATGATATCAATTGTATCAGAATTAGTTCGTAATGATCGTTTGGTTATTTTGTCTGACCTGAAAATGGAAGGACCTAAAACGAAAGAACTGGCTGACCAACTAAAAGCTCTTGGTTGCGAAAATGCACTGATTGTGACACAGGAATTTGATCAAAATATTTATTTGTCATCTAGGAATTTGATTAACATCGAATATACAGATGCTCAACATGTCAATCCTGTGAGTCTGGTTCGTTATGAAAAAGTCATCATAACAGCAGATGCTGTTAAGAAAGTTGAGGAGATGCTCAAATGAACCAGGAACGTATCTTCACAGTATTAGTTGCTCCACATGTCTCTGAAAAGAGTGCTTTAAATGCTGAAAATAATAATCAATATGTTTTCAAAGTGGCAATTGATGCAAACAAACCAGAAATAAAGAAAGCGGTTGAAAGTGTATTCGATGTGAAAGTATCGAATGTGCAAACGAGTGTCGCAAAAGGTAAAATGAAACGTTTTGGCCAAAAAATGGGTCGTCGTAAAGACTGGAAAAAAGCGTATGTTACCTTGGCAGAAGGTTCAACCATTGAAATGATGTCGGGCGAGTAGCCGGGCTAAAGTTGAGGTAATTTAAAATGGCTATAATCAAAAGCAAACCAACTTCAGCAGGGCGTCGTTTTGTAGTTCGCATTCAAACCGAAGGCCTTCATAAGGGCTCAGGTTATGCACCGCTGCTCTCTAAGAAGTCAAAATCAGGTGGTCGTAACAATAATGGTCGTATTACTACGCGCCATATTGGTGGTGGTCACAAACAGCACTATCGTGTTGTTGATTTTAAACGAAATAAAGATGGTATCCCAGGTAAAGTAGAACGTCTGGAATATGATCCTAATAGAACGGCTCATTTAGCATTAATATTATATGCTGATGGTGAACGTCGTTATATCATTGCACCAAAAGGTGTATCAGCAGGTTCGCTGATACACTCTGGTGCTGAGTCTGATATCAAACCTGGAAATGCCATGCAATTGCGTGATATTCCTGTTGGTTCAACCATTCATTGTATTGAAATGAAGCCTGGCAAGGGTGCACAAATTGCACGTAGTGCTGGTACTTCTGCTCAGTTAGTTGCTCGTGAAGGTTCTTATGTTTCTGTTCGTTTACGTTCAGGTGAAATGCGTAAGATTCACATCGACTGTAAAGCAACGATTGGTGAAGTCAGTAACTCTGAGCATAGTCTACGTAAGCTCGGTAAGGCTGGTGCGACCCGTTGGAGAGGTATTCGTCCAACAGTTCGTGGTGTTGCTATGAACCCCGTTGATCACCCACATGGTGGTGGTGAAGGGCGTACATCAGGAGGCCGTCATCCGGTTTCTCCATGGGGTACTCCGACTAAGGGTTATAAGACACGTAGTAATAAACGTACTGATAAGTTTATTGTACGTCGTCGTAACAAAAAATAATCGTTATTAAGGAGTATTAATAGTGCCACGTTCAATTAAAAAAGGACCATTTATTGATGGTCACTTGATGAAAAAGGTGCTTAAGGCAGTTGAAACTAATGATCGTAAGCCAGTGAAAACCTGGTCACGTCGTTCAATGGTTATGCCTGAGATGGTTGGTTTAACTATCGCAGTGCACAACGGTCGTCAGCACGTACCTGTATTAATAAATGAAAACATGGTTGGTCACAAACTAGGTGAAATGGTTCCTACCAGAACCTATAGAGGCCACGTTGCAGATAGGAAGGTTAGGTAAGCATTATGGAAGTTTCAGCAAAATTAAGAAATGCTATGATTTCTGCTCAAAAAATGCGCCTGGTAGCCGATCAGATTCGCAATAAACCAGTAGAAGCAGCACTCGATCTATTAGCATACAGTCCTAAAAAAGCTGCAGTTATTATCAAGAAGGTGCTTGAATCAGCTATTGCCAACGCAGAGCACAACGAAGGTGCAGATATTGATGAGCTTAAAGTTTCAACAATATTTGTTGACGAAGGTCCTACATACAAACGTATGCAGCCTCGTGCAAAAGGTCGTGGCAATAGAATTTTAAAACGCACCAGTCACGTAGTCGTGAAAGTTAGCGATAGATAATAGCGGAGCAGAATAATGGGACAGAAAGTACACCCAATTGGCATTCGCCTGGGAATTGTTAAGGATTGGACATCAAAATGGTATGCCAATTCTAAAGACTATGCTGATTTTTTGAATAAAGACATTGAAGTACGTTCTTTTCTTGAGAAGAAATTAGCGCACGCTTCAGTCAGTCGTATTCAGATTGATCGTCCAGCACACAATGCCAGAATTACCATCCACACAGCCCGTCCAGGTATTGTGATTGGTAAAAAAGGCGAAGATATTGAAAAACTAAAAATTGCCGTTGCAGAAATGATGGGCATTCCAGTTCATATCAATATTGAAGAAATTCGTAAACCTGAAGTTGATGCGGTCCTTGTTGCGCAAAGTGTTGCACAGCAATTAGAACGTCGTATCATGTTCCGCCGTGCGATGAAGCGTTCAGTCACAAATGCAATGCGTTTAGGCGCTCAAGGGATCAAGATTAATGTTTCTGGTCGTTTGAATGGTGCTGAAATCGCACGTGCAGAATGGTATCGTGAAGGTCGTGTACCTCTACATACATTCCGTGCTGACATTGATTATGGTACAGCAGAAGCGAATACCACTTACGGCATCATTGGCGTTAAAGTGTGGATATTCAAAGGTGAGATACTGGATACTGAATCACTGATGATAGACAAGTTGCTTTCAAGAAAAACAGCTGATTCAAAATAATATCCGTAAACTCAAATAGACTTTAATTGATAGTCTGTTTGAGCTCACAGGAAAAAACTAGAAGGGTTAGACAATGCTTCAACCAAAAAGAACAAAATTCCGAAAGCAGTTTAAAGGCCGCAACCGCGGACTTGCTGCCACAGGAAATAAAGTGAGTTTTGGCGAATACGGTCTAAAATCTACGTCTCGCGGTCGTTTGACTGCACGTCAGATTGAAGCCGCTCGTCGTGCAATGACTCGTCATATTAAACGTGGTGGTAAAATTTGGATTCGCGTCTTCCCAGACAAACCGATTTCAAAGAAGCCACTAGAAGTTAGACAGGGTAAAGGTAAAGGTAGCGTGGAATATTGGGTTGCACAAATCCAACCAGGTTCAATGCTTTATGAAATGGAAGGTGTCTCTGAAGAGTTGGCACGTGAAGCATTTGCATTAGCGGCTGCTAAGCTACCTTGTGCTACAACATTTGTTAAGCGTACGGTGATGTAAATGAGCAGTGAAAACAAATTAAAAGCAAGTGATTTGCAAGCTAAGTCTCCAGAAGAGCTGACTGAAACTCTGCATGAATTACGTAAAGAGCAGTTTAACTTGAGAATGGGACAAGGTAGTGGCCAACAGGTCAAGCCTCACCTTTTCAAATTAGTTAGACGTAATATTGCACGCGTAAAAACCGTTCTAAGTTCAAAGTAACAGGTATTAATTGTGAGTGAAGATAAAAAGCAAAGAACGGTAAACGGAGTTGTCCTAAGCGATAAAATGGATAAGACTGTGACCGTGATGATTGAACGTAAGGTAAAGCACCCACTGTATGGTAAATACATAAAGCGCTCAACTAAACTGCATGTTCATGATGAAAATAATGATTGTGGGATTGGCGATACAGTGAGTATCACTGAATGTCGACCAATGTCAAAGACTAAGTCCTGGACTTTGGTTGAAGTCATTAATAAAGCAGGCTAGATATTTCAATCGAAAAATTGTTCAGCAATTAAATTTGTCATTTTAGATAATCTTAATTACTGAATAAATTTATGTTCGATGAAAATTCATATTAGAGATAATATGAATTTTAAAATCAGCCAGTAAGCGCTTATTGATAAGTAGATACGAGTTTCGACTGTACAAGTTGAAAGAAGCCATGCTATAATGTATGGCTTTCTTGGCTCGGCTTAACTTATTTTGCTCTTATAAAAAGTTATTTTTTATAAGTTAAAGTAGAAAGCGCCGAATTAGCATTGTTTGGAGATTAACAATGATTCAGATGCAAACGGTACTTGAAGTTGCCGACAATAGTGGAGCACGAAGAATCCAGTGTATTAAGGTTCTTGGTGGTTCTCATAGAAGATACGCACGTGTGGGTGATATCATCAAATGCAGCATCAAAGAAGCGATACCTCGCGGTAAAGTGAAAAAAGGTGACGTATACAATGCAGTTGTTGTTCGTACAACTAAAGGTGTTCGTCGTCCAGATGGTTCTTTGATTCGTTTTGATGGTAATGCAGCAGTTTTATTAAATGCTTCCCATCAACCTATTGGTACACGGATCTTTGGTCCAGTTACCCGTGAACTTCGTAATGAAAAGTTCATGAAAATCATTTCATTAGCACCTGAAGTTCTTTAATTATTTACTTCTGATGTCTCGATTGAATCGGGTTAAATGAAATAAATTAATAAAGTTTTTTTAGATGCACTTTAGTATTGATATCACCTGATAAACTTTTCATTAACAATGAAGGTTAGCTTGGGAGTGATCAGTACTAAAAAGACGTAAGAGAGAAAGTGATGCGTAAGTTAAGAACAGGTGATGAAGTAATTGTTATCGCCGGAAAAGATAAAGGTAAGCGCGGTCAAATTGATGCGTTTGTTGGTGATAAAAAGGTGCTAATACCTAATGTGAATATCGCTAAAAAACATGTCAAGGCAAATCCTAATGCGGGTGAAACAGGTGGTATTATTGATAAAGCAATGCCTCTTGATATCTCAAATGTAGCTATTTTTAATGCTGCAACAGGTAAAGCTGATCGAGTTGGTATTAAGTTTCTTGAAGACGGAAAGAAAGTCCGTTTTTATAAGTCAAATAGTGAAGTGATTGCTTAAAGCAGTTCTTCCTTAAAAGACAAGAGTCCTAATATAAACTCCTTGCTAATAAACTCTTTTTTTTAAAAGATTTAGGAAAAGTTCAAAATGGCAACTTTACAAACGTTTTATAAAGATACAGTTGTAGCTAAGCTACAAGGGGAATTCAATTACAAAAGTGTAATGGAAGTTCCAAAGATCACCAAAATCACCCTTAATATGGGTCTTGGTGAAGCAATTGGTGACAAAAAGATTATTGAACATGCAGTAGGCGATATGACTAAGATTTCTGGTCAAAAACCTATTGTGACAAAAGCTAGAAAATCTATTGCGGGTTTCAAAATTCGTGATGATTATCCTATTGGTTGTAAGGTCACATTGCGCAAAGAAAGAATGTATGAATTTCTTGAGCGCTTGATCAGTATTTCAATTCCTCGTATTCGTGACTTCCGTGGTTTAAACCCAAAGTCATTTGATGGTCGTGGTAATTACAGTATGGGTGTTAAAGAGCAAATTATCTTCCCTGAAATTGATTACGATAAAATTGATAAGTTACGTGGTATGGATATTACTATTACTACAACCGCTAAAACCGATGATGAAGCAAAAGCACTTTTAAAAGCGTTTAACTTCCCATTAAAAGCAGAAGCAAAAGGATAATCTGATGGCAAAACAATCAATGATTCAACGCGAACTAAAACGCGAAAAAATGGTTGCTAAATATGCTGCTAAAAGAGCTGCATTAAAAGCTGCTATGTCGGATCCAAGCGCATCATATGAAGAACAACAAGAAGCTCGTGCTAAATTTAATGCACTACCAAGAAATGCTTCTCCTGTTCGCCTTCGTAACCGCTGTCGTATTACTGGTCGTCCACATGGTTATTTCCGTAAGTTTGGTATGTCAAGAAACAAACTGCGTGAACATACAATGAATGGAAACGTACCTGGACTGCGCAAAGGCAGTTGGTAATTGGCGATTATAGATAGAATTAGGAGAAAGTTATGAGCATGAGTGATCCAATTGCAGATATGCTAACTCGTATTAGAAATGCATTAGCTGCAAATAAAGTAAACGTATCAATGCCTTCATCTAAAGTGAAGGTTGCTATCGCCAAAGTACTAGAAGATGAAGGTTATGTTCTTTCTAGTAATGTGAGTGAGAGTAATAAGCCAGTTCTTACAATTGACCTTAAATATTTTCAAGGTAAACCTGTAATTGAACTGATCAAAAGAGCAAGCAGACCAGGTCTTAGACAATATAAGTCAGTTAATGATATTCCAACTGTATGGGATGGCTTAGGTGTTTCTATTGTTTCTACTTCAAAAGGTATTATGACAAATACTGCAGCTAAAAAAATAGGGCAAGGTGGCGAAGTATTGTGTTTCGTAGCATAAGCTAGACTTTATCTCTTTATTTATAAGAGTAGTTTAGAAGTGTTTGGGGAAACTGGGACCATCTGAATGGTTTTAAGTCCCCTTAATATCGAAACCAAGAATTATGACACTATAAGGTGAATATATGTCTAGAGTAACAAAGCCGGTCGCTATTCCTTCCGGTATTGAAATTTCCCTGAATGGGCAAGAAATTTCAGTTAAGGGTAGTAAAGGTCAATTACAGATGAATCTTAATTCTGAAGTTGAACTTGTAATTGAAGATGGTCAGGCTTCTTTTAAGCCAACTGATTCAAAAAGTAAAAAAGGTGAAGCACTGACTGGCACCATGAAATCTATTGTTGACAATATGATGACTGGTGTAACGGTCGGATTTGAAAAGAAACTGACCCTGGTAGGTGTTGGTTACAGAGCGAAAGCACAGGGCAACAAAGTTGACTTGAGCCTTGGCTTTTCTCATCCTGTCGTGCATGAACTACCTGAAGGCGTTACTGCAGAAACACCGAGTCAAACTGAGATAATTATCAGAGGTATCGATAAGCAGAAAGTAGGTCAAGTTGCTGCTGATATCCGTTCTTATCGTCCACCAGAGCCATACAAAGGTAAAGGTGTTCGGTACACTGATGAGCATGTCGTTCGTAAAGAAGCTAAGAAGAAGTAGTACTAAGAGGCTGATGTGATGGATAAGAAAGAAAAACGTATACGTCGTTCTCGTAGAGCGCGTGCAAAGATTAAAGAGTTAGCGGTTAACCGTCTGACTATTCATAAAACACCAAGACATATATATGCCCAGGTTATTGCACCTAATGGTTCAGAAGTAATTGCTGCTGTTAATACAGCACAAGCTACTATTAAATCAGAAGTTAAATACACTGGTAATTGTGATGCTGCTACTGCTGTTGGTAAAGCAATAGCTGAAAAAGCAAAAGAAGCTGGTATTACAAAAGTCGCTTTTGATCGTAGTGGTTTTAAATACCACGGACGTGTCAAGTCACTAGCTGAAGCAGCTCGTGAAAATGGTCTGGAATTTTAAGGGTAATATCATGGCTGGAAAAAACCAAGCAAAAGAAAAACAAACAGACGATTTGATTGAAAAACTGATCAATGTTAATCGTGTTGCTAAAGTTGTTAAAGGTGGTCGTGTATTTGGCTTTGCCGCTCTGACAGTAGTTGGTGATGGTAAGGGTCGTGTTGGCTTTGGTCGCGGTAAAGCGAAAGAAGTCCCAGCAGCGATACAAAAAGCGATGGAAAATGCACGTCGCAACATTAAAACTGTTCCTGTCAAAGATGGTACCTTACAGTATGGTCTTTATGGTGTTGAAGGTGCAGCACGTGTTTATATGAAGCCAGCTTCTGAAGGTACTGGTATTATTGCTGGTGGCGCAATGCGTGCAGTCTTTGAAGCAGTTGGCATTCGTAATGTCTTAGCGAAATGTATTGGTACTCAAAACCCAATTAATGTCGTTCGTGCTACTATCAAAGGTTTGTCTGAAATGCGTTCGCCAGAGTCTATTGCTGCTAAACGCGGTAAGACTGTTGAAGAAGTCTCTGGTCAATAAACAGGTAAAATATTATGTCAAAGACAATTAAAGTAACTCAAATAAAGAGTATTAATGGTCGACTTAAAGCACATAAAGCCTGTGTTGCTGGTCTTGGCCTTAGAAGAATCAACCATACTGTAGAAGTAATTAATACCCCTGAAAATCGCGGTATGATTAATGCAGTTTCGTATTTATTAAAAGTGGAGGACTAAGATAATGTATCTTAATTCACTAAAACCTGCAGATGGATCTAACAAAACTGGAAAGCGAGTCGGTCGTGGTATCGGTTCTGGAACTGGTAAGACCTGTGGACGTGGACACAAAGGTCAGAAATCTCGTTCTGGCGGCACTGTTATGGTCGGTTTTGAAGGTGGACAAATGCCACTACAAAAACGTTTACCAAAAATTGGCTTTTCATCTCGTGTCAGTATTATTAGCGATGAAATCCGTTTGCACGAATTGAATCGCTTTGATGATGTTGTCGATTTAGAAGCACTAAAAAAAGCAAACTTAATCACTAAAAATATTAAGCGTGTCAAAGTGTTTGCTTCAGGTGAAATTACTAAAGCATTAACTCTGAAAGGAATTAAAGCGACTAAAGGTGCACAAGCAGCGATTGAAGCAGCTGGTGGCAAAATAGAAGATTAGTAAAACCTGGCTTAGTCAATTTAAGTGTATTGTTAAGAGCTATTGTTTTAATTTTTAATTGAAAGAATAGTTCAGTAGAGAAAGGGACGATTTGTGGCAGCATCAGCAGCTCAATTGGCCAGTTCATTAGGAGGCGGCAAACTCTCTGAGTTAAAAAACCGTCTCCTTTTTGTTCTTGGTGCATTATTAGTTTTTCGTATAGGAACTTATATTCCAGTTCCAGGTATTAATCCTGTCGCTCTAGCTGCTCTATTTGATCAGCAGCGAGATTCCATTTTGGGCATGTTTAACATGTTTTCTGGTGGTGCACTGGAAAGACTATCTGTCTTTGCATTGGGTATTATGCCTTATATCTCTGCTTCGATTATTATTCAGCTTATGACTAAGGTTATTCCTACTCTAGAACAACTGAGTAAGGAAGGACAAGCTGGCAAAAGAAAAATTACACAGTACACTCGTATTGGAACGGTTTGTTTGGCCACTTTCCAAGCTTTGGGTGTTGCGATTACCTTAGAGAGTCAAACTGCTGGAGCAACCAACGTTGTTGTGGACCCTGGCTTGATTTTTCGTGTTTCTACAATAGCAACTCTAGTGACAGGAACGATGTTTCTTATGTGGCTGGGAGAGCAAATTACTGAACGTGGTATTGGTAACGGTATTTCGTTGATTATCTTTGCGGGTATTGTAGCGGGTTTGCCAAGTGCTTTAGGTGGCACATTTTCATTGCAAAGTGAAGGCACTATATCATCAGGTGTTCTTTTACTGTTAATTTTGATTATTATTGCTGTAACAGCCTTTGTTGTGTTCGTAGAGAGAGCGCAAAGAAGAATAACGGTTAATTATGCCAAGCGACAGCAGGGCAAGAAAATGTATGCGGCTCAATCATCACATTTACCTTTAAAGGTGAATATGGCGGGTGTTATTCCACCTATTTTCGCATCTAGTATCATTTTATTTCCTGCAACAATTGGTAAGCTATTTGCCAATTCTGAAGGTATGGGTTGGATGCAATCAATGGCAGATGCTATTTCTCCAGGTCAACCTTTGTATGTTTTGTTTTACGCGTTAGGTATTTTCTTTTTCTGTTTCTTCTATACTGCAATTATGTTTAATCCAAGAGAAACAGCAGATAATTTGAAAAAGTCAGGTGCATTTATTCCTGGAATTAGACCAGGTGAGAATACATCACGATTTATTGATGCCATTATGAGTCGGTTGACTTTAATTGGTGCAGTTTATATTACAGGTGTTTGTTTATTGCCTGAATTTTTGATTCTTAATTGGAATGTGCCTTTTTATTTTGGTGGCACATCATTATTGATTATTGTTGTTGTTACGATGGACTTTATGGCTCAAATTCAAACCTATATCATGTCACATCAATATGAAGGGTTAATGAAAAAAGCTAATTTAAAAAGTACTAAGAAATAATATTTTAACAACAAATATAAGTATTTAAGTTTTTATATTTAGAGGTGTCACATGAAAGTACGTGCTTCAGTAAAAAAGATTTGCAGAAACTGCAAAATTATTAAGCGTAAAGGTGTAGTACGCGTTATCTGTACAGATGGTCGTCATAAGCAACGCCAAGGTTAATCTTACCTTTTTTGCTTATCGCTTTAAAAAAATAATTATCACTTCAGTTAGAGTGATGTATTGAAATAATCTGTCAATTAGTAGAGCATAAATAATTGACAGATTGATTACGAGCGCGTATAATTACGCGCTCTTTGTATTACTATTTATTGATGGGAGTGCCTTTATGGCTCGTATTGCTGGTGTAAATGTTCCAGATAGAAAACATGCAGTTATTGCGTTAACATCGATTTATGGAATTGGAAGAACTCGTTCTGCTCAAATTTTAGAAAAAGCTGGTATTGCTGGTGACACTAAGATTGAAGCGTTATCAGAAGAACAGCTAGATGCTGTTCGTGGTCTGATCGGTGAACTTAATGTTGAAGGTGATTTAAGACGTGAAACGTCGATGAATATCAAACGCCTTATGGACATGGGGTGTTACCGTGGTGTTAGACACCGTAGAAGTTTACCTCTACGTGGTCAGCGTACCAAGACAAATGCAAGAACTCGTAAAGGCCCGAGAAAGCCAATACGTAAATAAGCGTTTCTGATCCAATTTTTAAATCGTTGGCAAATAATTTGCGAATTTAAACGAACTGTTTGTTATTTAAGCTGCCTTATTATTACTTATTTATAATAATTAAATGCTCAAGTAAGATTCACTTTAGAACTAAATGTAGGTACAACTATGGCTCAACCAAGTCGTTCACGTAAGAAAGTAAAACGCACGGTTGTTGATGGAATTGCGCACATACACGCATCATTCAACAACACTATTATCACTATTACCGATCGTCAGGGTAATGCTCTGTCTTGGGCTACCGCTGGTGGTTCTGGTTTCCGTGGTTCAAGAAAAAGTACACCTTTCGCTGCTCAGGTAGCTGCTGAAAGAGCTGGAAAAGTGACCCTTGAAATGGGTATGAAAAATCTTGACGTGAATGTTAAAGGTCCTGGTCCTGGTCGTGAATCTGCAGTTCGTGCATTCAATGCCCTGGGTTATAAAATAAATAGTATTACAGATGTGACACCGATTCCACATAATGGTTGTCGTCCATCTAAGAAACGTCGTGTATAAGGCAGGAAGGAGATAAATAATGGCTAGATATATTGGACCTACTTGTAAATTATCACGTCGTGAGAAAACTGACTTAGGCCTTAAAAGCGGTCTGCGTTCTCTTGATTCAAAATGTAACATGGAACAACCTCCTGGTGTACATGGCGCGGGTCGTGGACGTTTAAGTGAATTTGGTTTACAGTTACGTGAAAAACAAAAAGTAAAAAGAATTTATGGTGTTCTAGAAAAGCAGTTCAGAAATTACTATAAGAAAGCATCAGGCCAAAAAGGCGCTACTGGTGAAAATCTTTTAAAACTTCTAGAACAACGTTTAGATAATGTTGTTTATCGTATGGGTTTTGGCTCTACACGTGCAGAAGCAAGACAGCTTGTTGGACATAAAGCAATTTTTGTGAACGGTCAAACTGTTAATGTTGCATCATTTAACTGTAAGCCAGGAGATGTTATCTCCATTCGTGAGAAAGCTAAGAAGCAGCAGCGTGTTAAAGATGCTTTGGAATTGCGTAAACAACGTGAGTCTAATGAGTGGATTTCTGTTGATGACAAATCAATGGAAGGTACATTTAAATCAATTCCTGAACGTGCTGACCTACCAAGCGAAATTCAAGAAAACCTAATTGTGGAATTATACTCTAAGTAATTCTACCTTTTGTTGATATCACTATTCCTCATTATCTTTATAAGGTGATGAGGATTATGTGTTTTTGATATAAAAATAATCTAAAAATGCTATGAGGACACTTCATGCAGGACTCTGTATCTCAGTTTCTAAGACCTAAACTAGTTGATGTTCAACAATATTCAGAAAATCATGCGAAAGTAGTTTTAGAACCTCTTGAAAGAGGCTTTGGACATACTTTAGGTAACTCATTACGCCGCATACTGCTTTCTTCTATGACGGGTGCGTGCATCTATGAAGTAGAAATCGATGGTGTGTTACACGAATATTCAAGCATGGATGGGGTTCAAGAAGATGTTATTGAAATCTTACTGAATCTTAAAGGCGTTTCAATTATTTTAAATAACCGTGATGAAGTTGAACTTACCTTGGTAAAAAAAGGTCCAGGTTTAGTGACAGCGGGTGATATTGCTCTGGATCATGATGTTGAAATTATTAATCCAGACCATGTAATTTGTAATCTTTCAAATGATTCTGAAATTTCTATGAAGTTACGTATCAATAAGGGAATTGGTTATCACCCTTCAAATACACGTAATAATTCAGAAGATTTAGATACCGTTATTGGTCGTTTACAACTGGATGCTAGTTATAGTCCAGTGGTTAAAGTTTCTTATTCTGTTGAAAATGCTCGTGTTGAGCAACGGACTAACTTAGACAAGTTAATCATTGATCTTGAAACTAATGGCACGATTGATCCTGAAGAAGCAATTAAGCACGCAGCGACTATTCTTTCTGATCAATTATCTTCCTTTGTTAACTTAAATGTGCGTGAAGCGGAAGCTCCAGAAGAGAAAGAACCAGAAATTGATCCAATTCTATTGCGTCCTATTGATGATTTAGAATTGACTGTACGTTCAGCAAACTGTTTAAAAGCGGAGCAAATCTACTTCATTGGTGATTTGATTCAAAGAACAGAAGTTGAATTACTTAAGACTCCTAATCTAGGTAAGAAATCTTTAACTGAAATTAAAGATGTACTTGCTTCTAAAGGTTTAAGTCTGGGTATTAAATTAGAAAATTGGCCGCCTGCTATCCTTAAGGATAGTACTAAGCTTTAATTTTCATGCTCTTTTTTAAGAGAATAAATCTACGTAAGTAGTATTTACAGTTACTTTGATTCAGTGACTTTTTTTGTTCACTGGGTGCTGTAAATTATTTAGAAGGTATATAAAATGCGTCATCGTCATAGTGGTCGTCAATTAAATCGTAACAGTTCTCATCGTAAAGCAATGTTTAAGAACATGGCTGTTTCTTTATTACGTCATGAAATCATTAGAACAACTTTACCAAAAGCAAAAGAATTGCGTCGTGTTGTTGAGCCATTAATTACTCGTGGTAAAACGGATTCAGTTGCTAATCGCCGTATCATTTTTGCACGTACTCGTGATAACGAAGTGACTGCAAAATTATTCACTGAGATTGGTCCAAGATATCAGGATCGTCCAGGTGGCTATATTCGTATCTTAAAATGTGGTTTCCGTAAAGGTGACCGCGCACCAATGGCATATGTTGAATTGGTTGATCGTCCAATCATCGAAGATGAAGACGAAGATGATATCGAAGAAATGGATGAATAAGTTTCACTGACTTATTTTTGCTAGGAAAGTAAATTCTTTCCCATAAAAAAACCGAGCTTGCTCGGTTTTTTTATGTCTGGATTTCTGTAGAGACATCGCAGGTTTTGTCTCTACACTTTGTGTCTAATACTCACCACCTTATTTGAGATATGCTTTGAGATATGCACCTGTATAAGATGCTTTATTATGAACTAACTTTTCAGGTGTTGTACAATCGATCACTGTTCCGCCTTTGTTGCCACCTTCAGGCCCCATATCAATGATCCAATCTGCAGTTTTAATGACATCTAAATTATGCTCAATAATAACCACGGTATTGCCATGATTTCGAAGTTTAAAAAGAACTTGTAGAAGCTGTTTGATATCAAAGAAATGTAGGCCAGTGGTAGGCTCATCAAGTATATACAGTGTTTTACCCGTGTCTCTTTTGGATAGCTCCTTAGACAGTTTAACTCTTTGTGCCTCTCCCCCTGAAAGTGTTGTTGCACTTTGCCCTAATTTAATATATGTAAGACCAACATCAATTAATGTCTGTAATTTTCGTTTTAAAGCAGGAATCGCGCTGAAGAATTCATACGCATCTTCGATGGTCATATCTAAAATTTGATAAATATTTTTTCCTTTGTATTTGATCTCCAGGGTTTCACGGTTATAACGCTTTCCTTTACAAATATCACAAGGTACATAGACATCAGGTAGAAAATGCATTTCTACCTTAATGACACCATCACCCTGGCAAGCTTCGCAGCGCCCGCCTTTGACATTGAAACTAAAGCGACCAGGTGTATAACCTCTTGAACGTGCTTCATTGGTGGCAGTAAACAAGTCGCGGATGGAAGTGAAAAGACCTGTATAGGTGGCAGGGTTGGAGCGTGGCGTGCGGCCAATAGGACTTTGATTTATATCGATGACTTTATCGAAATTTTCTATCCCTTTGATGGCTTTAAACGGTGCAGGAGATGTATTAGCACGATTGAGCATTGCTGCAGAATATTCGTAAAGTGTGTCATTTATGAGTGTGGATTTTCCAGAACCTGATACTCCGGTCACTACGCTAAGCAAACCGACAGGAATAGTAATATTCACTTTTTTTAGATTATTACCTGATGCGCCCATGATTTTTAAAAGACGTTTGGGATCAACTTTTGTCCTTTCTTTTGGGACTTCGATGCCGTCTGTGCCATTTAAAAATTGAGCGGTAATGGACTGCTTATTTCTTAAGACCTCTTTTAGAGTGCCCTGGGCAATAATTTCACCTCCGTGAATACCTGCACCTGGGCCAATATCAACAATATGATCCGCTGAACGAATGGCATCCTCATCATGCTCAACAACAATGACGGTATTTCCGAGATCTCGAAGGTAGGTCAGTGTCTTTAATAGTCGTTCATTATCTCGTTGATGCAGACCGATAGACGGTTCATCGAGGATATACATAACTCCGACAAGTCCTGCACCGATCTGACTGGCCAACCGAATACGCTGTGCTTCACCGCCTGAGAGAGTTTCAGCGCTGCGATCCAAAGTAAGGTATTCAAGTCCCACATTGACGAGAAAATCGAGTCGCTGTTGTATTTCAATGACTATTTTTTTAGCAATTTCTCCCCGTTTACCCTTCAATGATAAGGTATTAAAAAATTGTTGAGTATCATCAATGGAGAGAGCAGTCACTTCTGGTAATGTTCTTCCTTTAATAAATACATGTCGAGCAGACGTATTTAAGCGACTGCCATGACACTCAGGGCAGGATTGAGTCGTTTGGTATTTGCTGAGTTCTTCACGAACTACATTTGAGTCAGTTTCATGATAACGTCTTTGCATATTAAGAATGACCCCTTCAAAGGGGCCATTTCGAGTTGTTTTTCGACCTTTATCATTCACGTAAACAAAGTTAATTGATTCATCGTTATTACCATATAAAATTATTTTTTGTATTTTATTGGGTAAATCTTTATAGGGCAGTTCAACGTCAAACTTATAATGTTTAGCAAGTGAGGTGAGCATTTGAAAATAATAAGCATTTCGCCGATCCCAGCCACGAATTGCACCAGAAGTCAGAGAAGAGGAAGGATCATGAACCACTTTAGATGGATCAAAGAATTGATTCACACCAAGACCATCACAGCTTGGGCATGCACCAGCTGGATTATTGAATGAAAATAAGCGGGGTTCTAATTCTGTGAGGCTATAGCCGCATTCAGGGCAGGCAAATTTTGCTGAAAAAGTGATTTCCTCTTTATCTGAATCATCCATCGGACAGATTCGGGCAATTCCATTAGAGAGTTCCAGGGCTGTTTCAAAAGAATCTGCCAAGCGTTGTTTGAGATCAGGGCGTACTTTAAATCGGTCAACAACGACTTCAATAGTATGTTTTTTATGCAGTTCGAGTTCAGGTGCTTTGTCGAGTTCATAAATTTCATCATCAATTCGTGCGCGTATGTAGCCTTGTGCGATCAATTCGCTGAAGAGTACATGATGTTCTCCTTTTCTTGCCTGGACGACAGGAGCGAGCAGCATCAATTTACTCCCTTCAGGCAAAGCCAGAGTCCTATCGACCATTTGACTGACGGTTTGAGCATCCAATGTGGTATTGTGCTCAGGGCAGCGAGGCGTGCCAGCACGAGCAAATAATAATCTTAAATAATCGTATATCTCAGTGACTGTGCCTACCGTTGAACGGGGATTATGAGACGTTGATTTTTGTTCTATGGAAATGGCGGGTGATAAACCTTCAATGTGATCGATATCAGGTTTTTCCATCATAGAGAGAAATTGTCGGGCATAACTGGATAAAGATTCAACGTATCGTCGTTGACCTTCAGCATAGATGGTATCAAAAGCCAGAGATGATTTACCTGAACCTGACAGGCCTGTGATGACAATTAATTTATCTCTTGGTAATTCAATATCAATGTTTTTTAAATTATGGGTTCGTGCACCCTCGATTTTTATTGTGTCCACACACTGCCTCAAAAGGAAAATGTAACAAGCCTTGGGAAAAACTGATAATAAAATGTAACAAGCCTTGGAAAAAACTGATAATATACTGTCTTTCGAAGTGAAAGAACACTATTAAAATGAATGATATTCAGCCAATTAATTGGATGGGTAAGTATTCTTGTCAATATAAGTTGTAAATGAAAGCGGTCAATGAAAGAAACTGAGATAGATAAACTTAATCCAATTGAAAAGCGGGCGGCTGCATCCTTAGCCAGTATTTATTCTTTACGCATGCTGGGCCTGTTTATGATTTTTCCTGTATTTTCACTTTATGGTCAAGAACTTGAAGGTAACACCCCCTTTTTAATTGGTTTTGCGATTGGTGCTTATGGTCTGACGCAAGCCATTTTTCAAATACCCTTTGGTATGCTTTCCGATAAATTTGGGCGTAAACCCATTATTGTTGCAGGCATGCTTATTTTTGCATTGGGCAGTGTCGTTGCTGCGATGGCCGATTCAATTTATGGAGTCATACTGGGACGCATTATTCAAGGCAGTGGTGCAGTGGCTGCTGCAGTGATGGCATTGGCTGCAGATCTGACAAGAGAAGAACATCGTCTTAAAATTATGGCCACTATCGGTATGAGTATTGGCTTTGCCTTCGCTATTGCTATGGTTGTGGGTTCAATACTTAATGAAATGATCGGTGTGAATGGCATTTTTTGGCTGACGGCTGTATTCGCCTTATTGGGGGTTGGCGTGACATTGTTCTGGGTTCCAAATGCACCCCAATCATTTCATCGAGAAACCCAGCCTGTGCCCGCACAATTTAAAGCCATTTTAAGTGATCATCAGTTATTACGGCTGGATGTGGGAATTTTGATTTTACATATGGTTTTGACGGCCACTTTTCTTGTGATCCCCATTGCACTGGTGAATGAACAGCATGCAAACCTGCCATCGTCAGAACATTGGAAATTGTATTTACCTGTGATGATTCTGGCTATGGGGTTAATGGTTCCCTTTATTATTATTGCTGAGAGTAAGCGCCGGATGAAAGAGGTTTTTGTTGGAGCGATTGTCGTTGTGGCACTGGCAGAACTGGGATTTTGGGCTTTTAATGATTCGTTTTATGCACTGGCTTTTTTTATTCTGATTTTTTTTGCCGCCTTTAATATTCTTGAAGCTTCCTTACCCTCTCTGGTTTCTAAAGTCTCACCCACTGAGGCCAAAGGGACTGCCATGGGAGTTTATAGTACCAGTCAGTTTCTGGGTGCATTTTTAGGCGGTGTAATTGGTGGAAAGTTACTGGGTTTGTATGGTATAAATGGGGTTTTCTTATTCGCGATGTTTGCAATGCTATTTTGGTGTCTTATTGCTCTGACAATGAAAAGTCCTCGTTATTTGAGTACCTATGTTGTAAAACTGAGTCAGGTTAAAGAAGAAGAAATATCAAAAGTAACCGCAGGCTTAACAGGGATTTGTGGTGTAGCAGAAGCAGTTGTGATCCCAGAAGACGGTGCTGCTTATTTAAAAGTTGAGATGCATGCTTTAGACAAAGTAAAGCTGCAAGAATTTTCAAAACGATTTTCATAAAAGATATTCAGGAGAGGATGAATAATGGCTGGAGTAAATAAAGTAATATTAGTTGGACGATTGGGCAAAGACCCTGAAGTAAGATACACTCCAGACAATAGAGCTATTGCTAATATTACATTGGCAACATCAGAAACCTGGAAAGACAAAAATACAGGTCAGAAGCAGGAAAAAACCGAATGGCATCGAGTGGTGTTTTTTGGTGGTGTTGCAGGTGTTGTGGGTGAATACCTGCGAAAAGGTTCACAGGTTTACCTTGAAGGTAAATTACAGACCAGAAAATGGCAGGATCAGAGTGGACAGGATCGCTATACCACAGAAGTGGTTGTTGACAGCTTTAATGGTGTTATGCAAATGTTAGATACTCGAAGTGGTGGAGACACTGCTTTTGGCCAGCAAGGTGGTGGCAATCAGAATTTCCAACAAAATCAGGCTCCTAATCAATCAATGCAACAACAAGCACCACAACAGAATGTCCAGAAAAACCAGCAGGCTCCTCAGCAACAGCAGCCACAATCAGCACCAACGAGCCAGCCTTTTGAAGAAGAATTTGATGATGATATTCCGTTCTAGGCCGAAAATTTGTAAAAAAGTAAAGACAGATTTTTCTTCAAAGCCCTCTAATAGAGGGCTTTGTTGTGTTATGAGGTTTTAATCATATTCAGAGTCTTTCCAAAAACGGAGAGCGCCAAAAACTTCATCATCGGTTACTAATTTTTTTCCAGTAAATTTTTCTGCGGCGTGAATGACAGCAGGAATTTTATAGCGTAAGAAAGGGTTGGTTTTTAACTCCATATCTAATGTAGACGGAACCGTTGGTATGTCTTTTTCCTGTCTGGAGGTATCTTCAATTTCTCGTTGTAAGAGCACCTTATTTTCAGGCTCGACCCATTTTGCAAAGCCAATATTGTCCAAAGTATATTCATGGGCACAATACACTTGCGTGTCGCCTGGTAAAGAAGCTAATTTACTGAGTGAAGTTTGCATTTGTTTCATCGTACCCTCAAATACCCGCCCACAGCCACAAGCAAATAAAGTATCACCACAAAATAATGAACCTTCTCCATAATATGAAATATGTCCGCTGGTGTGGCCTGGAACGTCCAGTATTTTAAAGTGGGCATTGATTTCAGGGATTAACACTTCATCATCTTCACGTAATGGATGAGTGATTGATGAAATATTTTCGTGAGCAGGGCCATAGATTTTCATATCTGGAAATTGTTTTAATAGCTCTGATACACCACCCGTATGATCGCTATGATGATGAGTGAGAAGAATGGCGACAGGCTTAATATTTTCAGTGTCAATCAGGTGGATAATTTGTTTGGCTTCACCAGGATCAACAAGAACCACTTGATTGTGTTCAACATTACTCAGCATCCAGATGTAATTATCTGAAAAGGCAGGGATCGGTTTTATATTCATCATATTTTTCTCATTTTACCCAAATGATTTCTTGGCATTATTGTTTATTAGTATTACTTTATAAATAGTAATAATCCATGTCTGTTTCAACTGATTTTATTTCCAAATGGCCTTTCAATTCGCTCTTGTTCCTGCTCTATTGCTTCTCTTAGATAATTGGCAAAAGCTCTCACCCTTGCTGTATTTCTTAGATCGGGATGGATTAGAAGCCATAGCTCTGAAGTAAAAGGCTCTGAAAAAAAGGGCTCTGAAGGATCAATAACTGGCTGAAGAGTGTCAAGAGGCTCGGCAAGAAAAAAGGGAAGCGGTGCAATGCCCAAGTGATTCTTAACTGCTTCAAAGAGCCCTGGAAGATTGTTACTCCTAAAAGCCACTGAGGCTTTAGGGTGATTTTGTTTTAGCCATTGATTTGCTGAAAACCAATCGAGCCCATTGCTGGGCATTAGCCAGTTATATTGATCCAATGTTGTTTTAGAGTGTTTATTGAGATAAGTTTTTGAGCCATAGATGGTTGCTCCCAAACGGCAAAGTTTATGGCCGATAGCACTGTCTGGTGGACTCTTTGTTGAACGAATGGCAATATCCGCTTCACGATGACCGAGATCTAATAAATCGTTTTCAATAATGAGGTCAAGAATGATTCCAGGGTAGGACTGACAAAAATGGACAATATGCGGCATTAATATTTCCATTGTTAAAGCATCAGGAGCAGTTACACGAAGATTGCCATTTAAACGTAGATCGCCGCCAATCAGCTTTCTTGAAAGACTAAAGAATTCTTCTTCAATGCGTTCAGCTGATGCCAACATCACTTCACCTGCTTTGGTCATAGCATAGCCAGTTGCTTGTCGTTCAAACAAGCGGACGGCTATTTTTTCTTCAATAGCCGCTATTCTTCGAAAGACAGTCGAATGATTGACACCCAATTCTCTTGCGGCACCTGACAGGCTTCCTTGACGGCAGACCGATAAAACAATGCGGAGATCATTCCATTCTAATTCCTGTGCGTTCATGCAATGCCATCTTTCATATTTAGCTGATTATCATTCTAAAAGGCACATGCTAACATTGATTTCAGTTAAACCTAAAGAAAATAGTAAAAAAATATTCTGTTGCTTTACTGCTATTACAAAATTAAAAAGGAAAAATGATGAGCTACTTAAGTTATACCAGAGATTATAAAAATAATTTATTAATGCTGCTTGTGCGTGATCATAAACGCTATCAGCCAATTGTTCAGTTTTTTGATCAGGTGACTCAAAATTTATCGGAACTCAGTTGGGCACAAGCCGAATACATTGCCAGTGAAGTGAGTAAAGCAAACCATTCAGAATTTTGCCTGGGTATTCGACAAGGAATGATAAATGCTTTGCTCAAAAATTCCTTAGAGTTAAAAATTAACAACCTGGAGCCAGTGATTGCCTATGCGCTCAAGTTAAACCATGATGCAAGCCAAATGACGCTTAAAGATATTCAAATGATTTTGGATGCGGGTTGGAGTGAACAGACAGTTGAAGATGTTGTTGCATTGGTAGCGATTCAGAAGCTCTACAATACCATTGCCACAGGTCTTGGTTTCAAGGCCGTCCCTGAAGAAGTCTTTACGGAAATAGGTCAGGACACTGTTCAGCAAGGTGGCTATGCTGCATCTTTCTCTCGTTTCATTGAGTCATAAGTTGTTTCTGTCAATAATGCAGTTGTTTGGCACATAGATACACCTGCTGCTTCCGCTTAACATAGAGGTTATTAATTAACTGAAACAGATTCAGGAGTGCTAATGATGACTACAGAACTTTACTGGCTTGTATTAACCATCTTAATGACGTCTATTTTGTGGATACCTTATATTATTAATCGGTTATTGGAGCATGGGGTATTGGCTGGCTTATGGGATCCTGATGGTAAAACCCATACCGAAGTGGTCTGGGCAAAGCGCTTAATGAGTGCGCATGTTAACTCAGTTGAGAACCTGGTTGTCTTTGTGCCGTTGGTAATTATTGTTCATATTTTTGGAATGAGTAATGAACTTACTGGGTCGGCTGTCATTATTTTCTTTTTTTCTCGACTTTTACATGCTGTTTTGTTCACATTGAGGATACCTGTTTTAAGAACGATTGCTTTTCTGGGCGGCTTTTATGCACAAATGGTGATGGTTTTTACACTTTTACAACATTAAACGGTGATTTCTACTGAGCCTTGTTTTTTGTTCAGCAGATGTTATTGACAAGGAAAACAAATGAAACTCTTTTATTCTAAGACATCACCTTATGCACGTAAGGTGCGTATGGTGATACTTAACAACAGGCTGGAGGAAAACATTGAAGCGGTTGAGGTCAATCCCTTTGGTGATGTCTCAGAGCTGACAAAATACAACCCGCTTGGAAAAATACCAACACTGGTTCTGGATGATGGTGAAGCATTATGTGATAGCCCTCTTATTTGTCATTATTTGAATAATCTCAATGACCAGAGAATGTTGAGTGATAATAGTGAGCAGTATTGGGACATTTTACGTTGGCAAGCCTTGGCTGATGGCCTGATGGATGCGGCTTATAACCTGGTAATGGAGCGACGTCGAGAGCAAGAGGAGCAATCAAGCTCATGTAAGGCGCAGTGGACGCTTGAAATTACTCGTGTATTAGAGCAAATAGACGTTGAATTTAATGTTGATGATAAAGTCATTAAACTGAGTCAAATCTCGGTTGCATCGGCTCTGGGATATCTGGAACTTCGACTGCCTGAGCTGTTACATGAAACTCAGTATGCCAAGATCATCAAATGGTACAATGCGTTTAAAACTCAGGATATTATGTTAGCGACACAGCCTCAGGAATAATTTGGATAGCCATGTTTGATATGGATGAAAAAATGCACAAAAGTACAACTTACTTTTCAAAACCCGTCAGCTCAATAGAGTCAGGTGATGTGTTGAGCCAAATTCTTAATTCTATTGGTATTACGGGCAGTTTGCTCTTAAAAGATGAATATTGTTCGCCCTGGGCTGTTTCAGTGCCTCAGTCCTCTTATCTTAATGCTCTCTTGAATACCAGTAGAAATATTCGAGTGGCTACTTTTCACTGGGTGGAACGAGGTCAATTTCACCTGAAGCTGGATGATGGACAGGACCTTGTGATTGAACAGGGTGAAATGGTTGTCTGCTTTTCAGGGCAGGGTCATACGCTCTCTCAGGGAAAAAGCCCAAGAGTCACTTCTTTTAAAGAAATCATGGCGGGCACTGAGAATCTCTATCAACCTGACGTTGTGGGTGATGAATCCAGTACACTGTTGGTGTGTGGTGTCTTTCTTTTGCATGACATATTGCTCAACCCATTGTTGTCCACTTTGCCAGAAGTCTTAAAGCTTAATGTGATGGAGCAGGATAAGTATTCTCGCTTACAGGGTGTCATCCAACTGATGGTGAAGGAATTTAATGCTGAGTCGGTTGGAAATAGTTTTGTGATTGAACGTTATCTGGAAATATTGTGTGCAGAAATTATCCGAGCGCATATTGATAGCCTGCCAGAGCAGGCAACAGGCTGGCTTGGTGCGCTTAAAGATCCTCTGATTGGTAGAACAATTGAAGCCATTCATTCAGCTCCAGAGGTTAATTGGAGTGTCAATGAGTTGGCTTCAAAGGTAGCCATGTCACCATCACGTTTTGCTGCCAGGTTTGTTGCTATAGTCGGAGAGTCACCGATGATTTATGTGACCAAATGGCGAATGTATATTGCCAGTCGATGTTTAAAAGAGACTGGTCAAAACATTGAGCAAATTGCGAATGATGTAGGGTACGAGAGTATGGCCTCTTTTAGTCGTGCATTTAAGCGGCATATGGGAGTATCACCTGGTATTTGGCGTTCTGCCAAAGAATAATCACTGGTTATTTATTATAGGTGACTGCAATTATTTGTCCTTTATGATCGGTAATAAGCCTGGCTTTTTTATATTGTGTGTCTGATGCTTTTTTTCTCAGTCCTTGCAAGGTGCGCAGAGGCATTTCTTCAACCAGAATATTGATTAACCAGTCTGGTAAATGACCTTCGGGGTTTGTGTGATGGGTCCATGTCACACGAGTATTTTCCTTGTCGATGGGCTCAAGCCGATAGTGACCATGAGAATGTTTTACCCTTATAAGTGAAGATTTTGGGATCTGTGAGCATTGTTGAATATTCTTTTGGCAGAATCCAGGAACCGCTTTGCTGTGGATGTCGACCGAACCTGTTTTAACTGATCGAGTGACCTTTGAATGAAAGATGAATTCACGGTTTTGTGCTGGAAAGGGTAATTGATGAATTTGATAATGATAACGCTCAGAAAAAGAGACTTTTGTCAGCAGTAGAGGTCTCTCACAGCGGTGTACCCAATCGCTGCAAGCATTGATGTCTAGAATGACGGCAAGAAGACTATCAATCGAAGCATTGATATGAATGATGCCACGGAAGGATTTGACATCATTAGCCCAGAAGCTTTTTACATAGATCTGTATGCCGTCCTCGTTCCTGACCAATTCCCAGTTATATTCCGATTTGGCAGCCACTTTTGTCACCATTCCCTCAAAGGCAATAATCAGTGACAATAAAAGTATCGTGAGCAATAAGACTAATTTGAATTTTGTTCTCATCAGAACAGTCCCAAATTATATTAATTAATGATCGTTCCTCCTATTTGTTTCCTTTATTGTAAATCGAAAAGAGTCAAGTGTAATTGATAGGTATCAGAAAATAGTGTAATTTTTGAACTATATCAATTGTTTTAGTGACATTTAAGGAAAATTTACTAATAAAACATTATTTTTGTTGATGTTTACTCATAAAATCACTAAAATCGCGGGTAATTTTCTATGCTTCTCAGCAATCAGACCAGATTATAGACAGCTATCTTGTGTCTGCTGAGACTATTTTCCGATTATTTATAAGAGTCACGCTAATAACAATTGGTGTCGATATTTTTTTCACTATTGGAAAGCAAAATCATTACAAACTTTATGCTTACTTTTTTAATAAAGTAAGTTGACTAACCAGATTTTTAGTTTAACCAGAGAATATTATGGCTGATTTAAGCAAGTACCGTAACATAGGCATCTTCGCACACGTTGATGCGGGCAAAACAACTACCACTGAGCGTATTTTGAATCTAACGGGTAAGACCCATAAGATTGGTGAAGTACATGATGGTGAAGCAACAACAGACTTCATGGAGCAAGAGCAGGAACGTGGTATTACCATTCAGTCTGCTGCGACTTCTTGTGAGTGGGATGGGCATCGTATGAATATCATCGATACCCCAGGACACGTTGACTTCACTATTGAAGTCTATCGTTCTTTAAAAGTACTTGACGGTGGTGTCGGTGTTTTCTGTGGCTCTGGTGGTGTTGAGCCTCAGTCAGAAACTAACTGGCGTTATGCGAACGAATCTGGTGTTGCTCGTGTTATTTTTGTTAATAAATTAGACCGTTTAGGTGCTGATTTTTACCGTGTGGTTGATCAGGTTGAGAATGTCTTACAAGCTAACCCTTTAGTGATGGTACTTCCTATTGGTGAAGAAGATGACTTTACTGGTTGTGTTGATTTACTGACTCAGAAAGCATGGGTTTGGGATGGTTCAGGTGATCCAAGTAAATATGAAATTCTAGATATTCCTGCTGATTTAGTTGAGAAAGCTGCAGAATACCGTGAACAGTTGATTGAAACTGCGCTTGAGCAAGATGATGATCTGATGGAAGCGTATCTGGAAGGTGAAGAGCCATCTATGGAAGATATCAAGCGTTGTATCCGTAAGGGCACTATCGCACTGGATTTCTTCCCAACTTACTGTGGTTCAGCGTTCAAGAACAAAGGCATTCAATTAGTGTTGAATGCGGTTGTTGATTATTTGCCAAACCCAATGGAAGTCAAGCCTCAGCCTGAAGTTGATCTGGATGGAAATGAATCGGGTGAATTTGCCATTGTTGATGCAAGCAGACCTGTTCGTGCACTGGCATTCAAAATTATGGATGACCGTTTTGGCGCACTGACTTTTACACGTATCTACTCAGGTCGTGTTGATAAGGGTATGACTTTATTAAATACCTTCACAGGTAAAACAGAACGTATTGGCCGTATTGTTGAAATGCATGCCGATTCTCGTGAAGAATTAGACTACTGTGAAGCGGGTGATATTGTTGCATTTGTTGGTTTGAAAAATACTCAGACTGGGCACACATTATGTGATCCTAAGAATATAGCGACATTAGAGCCAATGGTTTTCCCAGATCCCGTTATTTCGATTGCGATTTCACCGAATGATAAAGGTGGATCTGAAAAAATGGGTATCGCTCTGAATAAGATGGTTAAAGAAGATCCTTCTTTCCATGTAGAAACAGACGATGAAAGTGGTGAGACCATTCTTAAGGGAATGGGTGAATTACACCTGGATATTAAAATTGATATCCTAAAGCGTACTCATGGTGTTGATGTCACCGTTGGTAAACCTCAGGTTGCCTATCGTGAGTCAATTACTCAGGCCGTTGAAGACAGTTACACACATAAGAAACAGTCTGGTGGTTCAGGTCAGTTTGGTAAAATTGACTATACAATCACACCAGGTGAAGCAAATTCTGGCTTCACATTTGAATCAACTGTTACTGGTGGTAACGTTCCAAGTGAATACTGGGGTGCTATTGAGAAAGCCTTTGGCCGCATGATGGACGAAGGTGTTTTGGCTGGGTTCCCTGTTGTTGATGTGCATGTTGAGCTACAAGACGGTTCATATCACGCAGTGGATTCATCGGCTATGGCATTCGAATTAGCGGCATATGGTGCTTATCGTCAAACTATGAAGAAAGCAGGTCCTCAACTTCTTGAGCCAATCATGAAAGTAGATGTGTTCACTCCAGAAGCTCACGTGGGTGATTGTATAGGTGACTTGAATCGTCGTCGCGGCATGATTAAGGATCAAGAGTCAAACCCAATGGGTACTCGTATTAAGGCTGAAGCCCCACTAAGTGAGATGTTTGGTTACATTGGTGACTTACGTACTATGACTTCTGGTCGTGGTCAGTTTTCAATGGAATTTTCTCACTATAGCGCATGTCCTAAGAATGTTGCTGAAGATGTGATTAAAGAAACCTTAGAGCGTAAAGAGAAAGCGAAGAAGTAAATCTCTTCTTAGCTCTTAGTTGCTAAGGGTTTTTTTACATCTCTTGTTCAAAGTAAGAAAAAAGGCCGTGTACTTTATGAGTTCACGGCCTTTTTTTTACCAGATTTTTTTTCAGGATACAAACTATGCTATGTCGTAATGGCTGTGGTGCTTGCTGTATTGCGCCTTCAATTTCTACTGCCATTCCAGGGATGCCAAATGGGAAACCTGCTGGTGAACGTTGCATTCAGCTGGATGACAATAACTCCTGTCAAATTTTTGGTCAGCCATCCAGGCCTGATGTTTGTTTGCAATTTCAAGCCAGTGAAGAGTTTTGTGGTGAGAGCAATGAATTTGCTTTGCAACGCATTACTGAATTAGAAACAGAAAGCCGGCCGTAGACTTCTCATACAGGAAAAGTTTTGAATATTGAATTGTGAGCTTAGTTAATTACTTCTAAGTAAGAACTCAGTATAATGTTGGTTTAATTTAATACATGGGATTGATCAAATACGTGGATAAGCAAGAAGCATCAGAGACTGAGAGCAGGCAGGCAGGTGAGACTCATCAGCCCGAAAAAAGCCAGCAGTCAGACAATAGTTCAAAGGAAGAACCGATTTTTCATCATAAAATGGCGGGAAAATCAATTACTGTGTTAGGCACTGCCCATGTGTCTAAAACCAGTGCAGATAAAGTTCATGAGCTATTGGCGACTGGTAACTATGATGGTGTGGCGATTGAACTTTGTCCCAGTCGTTATAATAGTATGATTGATCCTGACAGCCTCGCTAAAATGGACCTGTTTCAGGTTTTTAAAGAAGGCAAAGCCTCTATGGTGATTGCTTCACTTGCTCTAGGGGCTTATCAGCAAAAAATGGCTGAAGAGTTTGGTATTGAGCCTGGTGCGGAAATGCGCATGGCCATCGAACAGGCTGAAGAGATGAAGGCCGAGATTCACCTGATTGATCGTGAAGTGGGTACAACACTTAAACGTGTTTACGGTAATGTACCCTGGTGGAAAAAAATGGGTATCATTGGTGGCTTATTAGGCAGTGTTGTTTCCAGTGAAAAAGTGTCAGAGGAAGAGATTGAGCGCCTTAAAGAAGGTGATATTTTAGATTCTACTTTTTCTCAATTTGCCGAAGAGGCGAAAGAGCTTTATGAACCATTAATTGATGAGCGTGATCAATACATGGCCGCTCGTCTGGAACAAATTGTGACCAGCTCGGATAATACGTCAATTTTAGCTGTTGTCGGTGCGGGTCATTTAAAGGGAATTGAGTCTTACCTTGCAAAAGATGAACAAATTACTTCTGAGGGTGATTTACACCGTAAGGCACAAGAAAATATTGAACGACTGGATGCTTTACCTAAGAAAAGCCGTTGGCCAAAAGTAATTCCCTGGTTAATTGTAGCCGTTTTAATTACAGGTTTTGCAATTGGTTTTAATAAAAGTACCGAACTGGGTGTACAGTTAATTATTTATTGGGTGCTTATCAATGGCTCATTATCAGCTTTGGGAGCAGCTTTAGCAAAAGGTCATCCTATGACAGTGATAGGGGCTTTTTTTGCTGCACCTCTGACCTCTTTGAATCCAACGATAGGGGCGGGTATGGTCACTGCAGCGATTGAATTATATTTTAGAAAGCCTAACGTAGGTGATTTTAGTGATCTTAGAAAAGATACAACTCATGTTGCAGGCTGGTGGAAAAACAAAGTGGCAAGAACACTTTTAGTCTTTTTCTTTTCAACCATCGGTTCAGCGATAGGCACTTATGTTGCAGGCTTTAAAATCTTTGAGAGTTTAGTCGGATCCTAACTTAAGGTTTGTGATGTTTATCATCTCTCTGGTTTAGCGATGTTGGGGTAAGGTTCTGGATTTAAGCTGATTTCTTCTTCATATAAGCCCTCATTTTTTCACATTGGTCTTCTCGTTCTGTTTTTTCAGTAAACCAAATGTAATCAAAAGGGAGTTGTATTGCTGTATCACTCCAGCTTTTCACATAATTTTCGGGTTCAAATTCACCGTCAATAACTTCCAAAAATGCCAGGCTCAAGAGTTTTAACTCTGGGGACTCCTGGCGTAAGTAATAGGGAATACCATAATCGGTTCGAGTGTGTCCAGAACCTGCAATTAAGACGATTTTATCTGGTTCATCTTGATTTGTAAGCGCTGATTGTATGGCCTGTGTCATGGCAAGATCTCGAACTTGTTGACCTACAAGCATGGGGGCAAGCATTTTTTCAGGCAGCATATCGCAATGAGAAGAAAGAATTTCTTTTTCCAGTTCTTTTTGTAACACTTCATCGTATTGATATTTTAATAATTGTTCTTGATAGCTATTATCAAGTATTTGACTTCCTTGCTTAATGACATTGCGTATTGTTTTTATATCAAGATTGGCGGCTACCATTGGCAGTTGCTTCTCAATGGTATTGTAAAAAACAGGGCGATAGAAATGCCATTCAGGCCATCCCGATTTTTCCCAGTCAATTGTTTGAGCAAAAAGATCAACTTGCTTTGAAACATCACTGGTTTTGCCATTTTTTATTAATGGATAGTAGTTAGCCTGAAACTCATTAATGACCTGCTGTTGATTTTTGTCGAGCATCTCATACGCGATACTTGGTGAGAATTGATTGTTTGTGAGATGTTTGATAACTTGTGCTTGCAGTTGATGGTGTTTGGTATTGTCATGGGTTTCACCCAATAAAATAACATCATTCTCTAAAATGCTATTATTGAGTTGTTCTAAAGAAATAAATTTCTGTTCAGCTACCGACCAAATTTTGTCAATGAGAGTGTGTTTTTGCGTTTCGCTCTCAAGTGATGCTGTATCGGGTGAAATGGTCTGACAGGCGGTCAGAATAAACAGAAATACAGTGCAAATAAAAAAAAGTCTGATGATTATATTCATAATAGTTTCTTCAATAATGTAGCAAGGTTATTTTTACCCAAAGTGACTTTCAATATAATTGCTAACAACCGTTTGAAATTCTTCGGCAATTTTATCACCCTTTAGTGTGACGGTTTTTACTCCATCTTCATAGACAGGAGCGACAGGTTTTTCACCATTGCCTGGTAAGCTGATTCCAATGTTAGCGTGTTTACTTTCACCAGGACCATTCACAACACAGCCCATAACGGCAACACTCAGTGTTTCAACGCCAGAATATTGATCTTTCCACTTTGGCATAGATTCTTTCAGGTAATGCTGAATGTCTTTAGCAAGGTGTTGAAAGGTGTCAGAGCTGGTTCTGCCACAGCCTGGGCAAGCTATCACTGTTGGGGTGAAGGTACGTAATTCCAGTGCTTGCAATATTTCTTGAGCAACCTGAACTTCTTTAGTCCGTGCTTCACCAGGCTCAGGAGTTAAGGATATGCGTATGGTATCTCCTATGCCTTGTTGTAGTAATATGGACAGGGCTGCTGTGGATGATACGATGCCTTTACTGCCCATACCTGCTTCAGTAAGACCAAGATGAAGTGCATAATCACAACGTTTACTGAGATCAGAGTAGACTTTTATCAAATCTTGCACGCCAGACATTTTACACGATAAGATGATTTTATTTTTAGACAGGCCTTGTTTTTCAGCGGCATGAGCAGAGTCCAGTGCTGAAGTGACTAAGGCATCATGCATGACATCAGTGGTGTCTCTTGGTGTGCTCAGGTGATTATTTTCATCCATCATTCTGGCCATTAATTCTTGATCCAGACTGCCCCAATTGACACCAATTCGAACGGCTTTATCATTTTGCACTGCAATATCGATGAGTTGTGCAAACTTATCATCTCGTGAATTACCACGGCCAATATTGCCTGGATTGATTCGATATTTTTCTAGTGCCTGTGCGCAGTCGGGGTATTTAGTTAATAACTTGTGACCATTGAAATGGAAATCTCCGACAAGTGGCACATTCAGATTCATTTTTTCTAATTGGGTGCGAATTTTTGGGACTGCCTGGGCAGCTTCTTCGGTGTTAACCGTAATTCGTACCAGTTCTGAGCCCGCATTTGATAATTCAGCGCATTGTTTTACTGTGGCAATGACATCAGCAGTATCTGTGTTAGTCATTGACTGAACAACGATGGGGTTGTTGCCACCAATAGTGATATTGCCAATTTTGACGGGAATTGTGAGCTTTTTCATGTTTTATTTATTACTAGTTTATATGATTTCAGGTTATTATTTATTATAACTAATATCAGCTTTACGATCATTGCAGTAATTGGAGTTTAAAAAAATCGAGAGTAAAAGAAGGTATTTCACTTGTATAAGTGCTATCGAAACCGATTGCACGGAGGAGAGGCTGACCTGTTTGGGGACGCTTTTCGGCCATCCATGGCCCGCTTAGTGAAAACATCCTGTTTTCACAAACCACAAACAGGTCAGCCTCTCCTCCGCACATTCTCAAACTGCATTTATTCTCATTTTTGTGGGGAAGTCAAAAGCAGAGAAAGAGTAGGAGCAATTGAGTTTAAGATGTGACTCTTAGCTTTTGATATTGCTTTTTCTTAATCTCTTGATTTTGCTTCTGGACAACACGAGCGAGGAAAACTGCAGTTGAAGAGTGGGAGGTGGATGCTGTTGTTTGAATGGGGTTTGTGTAGGCATGGATGCCGGAACTTAAGCGACCATGGATGGCTTGAAGCGTCCCAATTCAAACAACAGCATCTATCTTCCAATCGTTTTCACAAGCATTTATCCGAGCGAGCCCCTTCTTTAATTCCCTTGATTTTAAACTCCAATTACTGCAATGATCGTACCGCTGCAATTCGAGTATATGGAAAAAGCTAATTATGCTTTCTTTTTCACCACTTTCTTCTTCACGGCCTTTTTCTTTACCGCTTTCTTTTTAACTGCTTTTTTCTTAGCAGCCTTTTTCTTCGGTTTAGGTAATTCTATCTCCCATTTACCCTCACGATAATGTGCAGTCCAGCCAGTTGCTTTGCCTTCTTTGTCTTCAGACATGACATACTGCTCTTTATTTTTCCGACTAAAACGGATCATGACTGCATTACCCTTATTATCTTCAACAGGGGCTTCAGTCAAGTAAAGAAACTTAGGATCAAGCTCTTCTGTATGGGGCAATAACTCTCTAATAAGAGGTGCGCGTGTTTCCCTTGAACGAGGGAATGCACTGGAAGCCATAAAGACGCCTGCTGCACCGTCACGAAAGACAAAATAACCATCTGACTTCTCACAAGGTAACTCTTTCATGTGAATTGGATCGGCTTTGGGTGGAGCAGCTTCACCACTTCTCAGTAATTTACGGGTATTTTTGCAGTCATCGCTAGTACAGCCAAAATACTTACCAAAGCGACCGGATTTGAGCTGCATATCACTGCCGCACTTGTCACATTCTATAATTGGGCCATCATAGCCTTTGATTCGGTATTGACCTTCTTCAACGATAAATCCATCACAGTCAGGGTTGTCGCCACAAATATGCAATTTACGCTGTTCATCAATTAAATAACTGTCCATGGAAGTATCGCACTTAGGGCAGCGTTTGCGTTCAATCAGCGCTTTTGCTTCGCTTTCTTCGTCTTGTTCAGCATCAACTGCTTCATCACCAGAGATCAGATTTAAAGTACCCTTACAGCGTTCCTTAGGTGGCAGGCTATAACCAGAGCAACCCAGAAAAACACCCGTTGTACCTGTGCGCACCATCATGTGGCGGCCACACTCAGGGCAGGGGATATCTGTGGGAGTGGGGTCGTTAGCACGCATGCCATCATCACCATCAGAGTCGGCTTTGTTCAGCTGAGCTTTGAAATCACGATAGAAGCCATCCAGGACATCTTGCCAATGTTTTCCACCCGTGGCAATGTCATCCAGTTCCTCTTCCATTTCAGAGGTGAAGCTATAAGTCATTAATTCATTGAAGCTTTCGCATAATCGTTCGGTGACAACAGCGCCAATTTTTTCAGCATAAAAACGTTTGTTTTGAGTGGTGACGTAGCCACGATCCTGAATCGTTGAAATAATGCTGGCATAAGTGGATGGACGACCAATACCTCGTTTTTCTAATTCTTTAACCAGGCTGGCTTCTGAGAAACGAGGTGGTGGCTTGGTGAAATGTTGTGACGGCAATAATTCTTGTAATTTGAAGCTATCACCTTCTTTAACAACAGGCAGGATGACTTCTTCCGCGGATTTGGCAATGGCTTTCATGACACGAGTCCAACCGTCAAATAAGATGGTTCGACCTTTTAATTTAAGCTCATAGTCTGCGGCACTAATAATAAGAGAAGTATTCTCATATTTAGCTGGAGTCATCTGACAAGCAAGAAACTGTCTCCAAATGAGCTCATAAAGGCGCTGAGCATCACGATCAACACCATTGATATCAGTGGCGCTCACATGGACATCTGATGGGCGTATGGCTTCGTGAGCCTCTTGTGCACCACCTTTACTGCTATAGACATTGGGTTTCTCAGGTAAATATTTCTTACCAAAATTGTCCTGTATGTAATCACGTCCACTGGCCACGGCCTCTGCACTCAGGTTGGTTGAGTCAGTACGCATGTAGGTAATATAACCAGCTTCATAAAGGCGTTGAGCGAGCATCATGGTCTTTTTAACACCAAAACCCATTCGAGTACTGGCTGCTTGCTGTAACGTAGATGTGATGAATGGTGCTCTGGGACGACTGCTGGTTGCTCGGGTTTCGCGTTTACTTAATTTGTAGTCGGCATTTTCCAGCACCTTCAATGCAGTATCGGTATCGTTTTTATTAGTTGGACGAAACTCTTTACCCTGATATTTTAGAACCTGGGTGTGTAATTCATCTTTTTTATCAGTTAATAGATCGGCATAAACCTCCCAGTATTCTTCTGGATTGAAAGCGTGAATTTCACGCTCACGTTCAACGACCAATTTAACCGCTACGGATTGTACCCGACCTGCCGATAAGCCTCGTGCTACTTTTTTCCACAGTAAGGGGGAAACCATATAGCCCACCACTCGATCCAGAAAACGTCTGGTTTGTTGAGCGTTCACGTGGTCCATATTCAATTCGCCAGGTGTTGAGAAAGCTTCCTGGATGGCTTTTTCAGTAATTTCATTAAAAACGACCCGTTTGAAGACGGTATCTTTGTTGCCCAGAGTTTCTTTTAAATGCCAGGCAATGGCTTCTCCCTCTCTATCCAAATCGGTTGCGAGATAGATGGTTTCAGAGGTTTTGGCTAATTTTTTCAGGTCGGTAATGACTTTTTCTTTACCTGGCATGGCCTCATATTGAGGATTCCAGCCATTTTCAGGGTCGATACCCATGCGCTCTATTAAGGCGATTTGTGCTCGCTCTCTTTTTCGTTTTTCTCTTTCTTTTGGCTCTAACTTTCGCGATTGTGCTGCTAACTTCGCTCTTTCTTTTGGTGTCATGGCCGATTTTCGACTGCTACCGCTGGTGGGCAGGTCGCGAATGTGTCCCACGCTGGACTTAACGACAAAATCTTTGCCTAAATATTTGTTAATAGTTTTGGCCTTGGCCGGTGACTCCACAATAACCAGTGATTTACCCATAATTTTTCTTTTTAACTTCTATCAGTAATTTTATATATTAGAGGGTTTAAAACCCAGATACTTTATTTTTATGTCTCGAATCCTTATTAAGGAATAATGCTTAGACACTTATTTTGTCAAGTTTTTTATTAAAAAAAATAATTTAATATTATGTTTTCTTTACCTTGCTTAAGCTCAACTAAGGGCTTATTCGTTTATTTTATAGAATAAAAAGGGACGCATTTGTATGCATCACTCATTTTGGCACGAACATTGGCAAGAACAACGTATTGGCTTTCACCTTGATGAGGTTAATCCTTATTTATCAAAGTATTGGCACAAACTTGGTGTGCCTGAACAAAGTCAGGTTTTTGTACCCTTATGTGGTAAAAGCAAGGATTTACGTTATTTTCATCAGCAGGGTATGCGAGTCATTGGTAATGAATTAAGCACCCTTGCGGTGCAAGATTTTTATACAGAACAACAGCTAAATGCAAGTAAAACAATCATTTCATCGGAAAAAAATTCTTCAGATGGGTCGGGCCTATGCCTTTGGACGAGTTCTGAAGTTGATATTATCCGTGGTGATTTCTTTGCCCTGAAAAAAGAGTATCTATCTGATATTTCAGTAGTTTATGATCGGGCAGCCTTGGTGGCATTGCCCTGTGAAATGCGTGAAAAATATGTGAAAAAACTGCTCACCTTAATTCCTGAAAATGTGAGGATGTTGTTATTGACCTTGGATTATGATGAAAATGAAAAGCAGGGGCCGCCATTTTCAGTGACTGAAGAAGAAGTTCATCACCTTTACGGGAATGATTTTGATATTGAATTATTAGAAGTGGCAGAGATCAGTCCAGAGAATCGAAGTCCTCGTTCACAGAATATGTCTTATTTTAATGAAAGTGTTTTTTTGATAACAAGAAATCGTTAATCAGAAAAACTTAGCCACTGTTCCAGAGTGGTTAAGGATGTGATTTTGAATACTTGGCTATTATCATCAAATGCTTGCTCAAGATCCAAATAGTCCACTAAACGAATGCGGTGTGGTTTATCTGAATTAATGAGCGGCCAGGATGGAAATGCAGACTTTTCAATCTGACCTTTCATGTGTTGACGATCAGAATAAAAACACTCTAAATAAGAATCTGCAGGTATTTTTCGGATGTAAGGCAGCCATTCCAATGGTAATTGTTCAGAAGAAATGAATGTGTTTTGCAAATATTGGTGAACTGGTGTGATGAAGTGCAGGCGTGTATCAAAGTCAAATATAAAGAACTGATAATGAATTTCTGCGAGTAGAATGACATGATAATCCCATACGATTGGTTGGTTGATTGCCGCGGCTTGCTGATTGAGTAAGGCGATTTTTTTGTCTGGGTTGGTTATGATAAGAGCCCACAGTTTATTTGTATTTATGTTTTGATTTGCAATAGAAAGTGAATGTATTAGGTGCCAAATGTTTTCTTCGCAAAACAAAGGGGTATAAAGATAGTGTTTTTTATTATATTCTTCTTGCAGATTCATTATGCGTAGTTTTAGGTTCAGGAAAAGGGCGGTTGGAAAATGACAAAAACCTATATTAAAGGTAAAGATGAGGCTTTGGAAGTCTCGATTGAAAAAATGCAGGCTCAGTTGCAGTCACTGGGATTTGATATTGAAGAAGCGCTTTGGTTAAACCCTGTCAGTAATATTTACTCAGTGAATATTCGAGATAAAAACTGCCCTTTATTATTTACCAATGGTAAAGGCAGTACAAAAAATGCCTGCTTAGCCAGTGCTTTGGGTGAATTTTTTGAACGCCTGAACTGTAACTATTTTTTTGCGGATTATTACTTGGGCAATGCCATTGCCCATGCTGATTTTGTTCATTATCCCGACGAACAATGGTTTCCAGTGGATGATACGATTTATTCTCGTTTGTTGAACAACACATTATGGCCATTTTATGATCCTGAAAAACATTTGACACCAGAACTGCTGATAGATACTAACTCTGGAAATACACAGCGTGGTATTTGTGCTTTGCCCTTTGTTCGCCAAAGCGATCAACAAGAAACCTGGTTTCCAGTCAATATCATTGGCAACCTCTATGTCAGTAATGGTATGTCTGCGGGTAATACCAAGATGGAAGCCCGGACTCAGGCGCTTTCTGAAATCTTTGAGCGTTATGTGAAAAATCGCATTATTGCTGAATGCATCAGTTTGCCTGAAATTCCTGATAATATTATCCAGATGTATCCCAAGGCACATGCAGCCAAATTAGAACTGGAACAGGAAGGCTTTGTTATTGAAGTAAAAGATGCCTCATTAGGTGGTCTTTACCCCGTTATGTCTGTCACTATGATGGAACCTAAATCTGGGCGTTGCCTTGCTTCATTTGGTGCACACCCTAGCTTTGAAGTGGCTCTGGATCGCACAATTACAGAATTGCTTCAAGGACGGAGACTGGATTCTCTTGATGGTTTTCAAACACCGAGTTTTGACAATGAAGCAGTGGCTGATCCTGTCAACTTAGAAACGCATTTTATTGATTCCAGCGGTTTGATTAGCTACGACTTCTTCAAAAAAGAAAAAGATTTTGAATTTGTGTACTGGGATTTTGACAGCAATACTCAGTCAGAATTTGAGTTTTTATCGGAGATGTTGGCAAAAGAAGGTAAGGAGGTTTACATCGCTGATTATGAGCATTTAGGGGTTTATGGTTGTCGCATTCTAGTGCCTGGTGTCTCAGAAATTTATCCAGTAGAAGAGCTCTCCTGGCAGAATAACAATGAAGGTGTGCTGCTGCGTGAAAGAGTGTTATCTCTGGGGGCTCTGGATGTCGAACAGGCGCAAGATCTTTTACAAGAACTCGAAGAAAGTGATTTCAGTGATCACTCTGATGTGTGCGGTTTGATAGGCATTGCACCTGACCCGCACAGTGTTTGGGAAGGTCTGAGAATTGGTGAACTTAAAGCCATGCTGGCCTTGCATGTGAGTGACTATGAACAAGCTTTGGACTGGGCTCAATGGTGCTTGGAGATGGAACAACTATCCGAGACACGCGATAAATTATATCGAGCATTGTCGGCCTTGCTGGAAATTCAATTGGATGAAAATAGACAAAGAGAGCTGTATCTTGATGCCCTGAACGATCTGTATGGCGAAGAGACGATAGCCAGGTGTCTTGCATTGATTGATGGCGTGGCTCGATATGATGGCTTGTTTGATGCAGGAATGGAGTTAGAGGGTCTAAAACGTCACCAAAGTTTATTGACTGCCTATGAAAAATTACAAGCTGCAAAACAAGAAAACTATAAGCACTGATTGAAGCAAGCATTGACTGAAGCGCTGAACTTTATCGTAGAGACATAGGATATCCCTACAATTGGGGGCTGTTTTATTGCTCACTGATTGATTACAATTCAGTTTATAAGTTTAAGTAGTTACAAAAATTAGTTTAAAGTTGAGAAAAAATGAAAGATAATTTTGCCAAAATTATTTCGGCAGTCGGTGAAGATCTGGAGCGAGATGGTCTAAAAGATACGCCTGAGAGGGCGGCTAAAGCGTTTCAATTTTTAACCCGGGGTTATACTCAGGATATTGATAAAGTGGTCAATGGTGCCATTTTTGATTCTGACAATGATGAAATGGTGTTGGTCAAGGATATTGAAGTCTATTCTTTATGTGAGCATCACCTGCTACCTTTCATCGGCAAGTGTCATGTCGCGTATTTACCTCAGGGCAAAGTGATTGGCTTATCTAAGATTGCTCGTATTGTTGATATGTATGCGCGACGCTTGCAAATACAGGAAAATATGACCAAACAAATTGCTGAGACGATTATGGAGGTCACAGGTGCTAAAGGGGTAGGTGTTGTTTTGGAAGCAAAGCACTTATGCATGATGATGCGAGGTGTTGAAAAGCAAAATTCTATGATGACCACTTCGATGATGCTGGGTGCATTTCGAGAAGGGCATGCTACACGCTCTGAGTTTTTGCACTTAATCCGCTAGGGAGAATACACTCAAAATGTCCGCTCAAATGGCAACCATACACATCAAAAACTTACGTTTAAGAACGTTTATTGGTTTTAATGAAGAAGAAAAAACCAAAAAGCAGGATGTGATTGTGAATATCCGTTTATGTTATGATGCGAGCAATGCCGTGGTCAGTGACTCAGTGGATGATGCCTGTAATTATAAAGTGTTAACCAAAAAAATAATTGCTTTGGTAGAAGAGCGCTCCTTTGATTTATTAGAAAAAATGGCAGGGGATATTATTTCTATGATTGCGAGTGCTGAAAAAGTACTGGAAGCTTCGGTTGAAATTGACAAGCCCCACGCACTGCGTTTCGCAGACTCTGTTTCAGTTGAAATGAATTACCAGAGATTGTAGCGATTGTAGAGAAAGTGAGACAAGGCATGCCTTGTCTCTACGCCTTAGGAATTAATATTTTCTATCAACAGAGAAATGAGCCAGAGTTTTCATAGCTTCTTTGTAATCAGAGTCTGGAATTTTATCCAGTTGTACGATGGCCAGTTCAGCTTCTTTTTGAGCAATTTCCCGAGTGTAATTCAGAGCGCCAGTGGCTTCAATGGCTTGAGTGATTTCATCTATTTGATCCAGTCCACCCTGTTCAATGGCTTCTTTAATCAAAGCGGCTTGCTCAGATGTACCGTGGAGCATGGCATAAATAAGAGGCAGTGTGGGTTTGCCTTCAGCCAGGTCGTCGCCGACATTTTTACCCATATCTTCACTGCTGGCACTGTAATCCAGAACATCATCAATGAGCTGAAAAGCGGTACCCAGATGCATGCCATAGTGAGCCATCGCTTGCTCTACCGTCTTATCCTGTTCAGTAACCACAGCACCAAGTTGTGATGCCGATTCAAAAAGTTTTGCCGTTTTAAAATGAATGACTTCAAGATAACGTTCTTCAGTGGTAGAAGCATCATTGCAATTGAGTAACTGTAATACTTCACCCTCAGCAATGGTATTGGTGGAGTGAGAAAGAATTTCCATCACTTTCATATTGCCGACACCCACCATCATTTCAAAGGCTCTGGAATAGAGAAAATCCCCAACTAACACACTGGCGGCATTACCAAACAGCTCATTAGCCGTGTCTTTTCCACGGCGCAGTTCAGACTCATCCACGACATCATCGTGTAGAAGTGTGGCGGTGTGGATGAATTCAATGACTGCGGCAAGAGTAATATGGTGATCAGTCTGGTTGTGTGTCTCTTTGCCAGACTTTAAAAAGGCATTAGCACTGAGTAATACCAAAATGGGACGCAGACGTTTACCACCACTACTGATGATGTATTGACTGATCTGATTGATTAATACTACATCAGAGTAAAGACTGGTCTGAATGAGGCTGTTAACCCGCTCCATATCATCTTTGATTAATGTAAAAACGTCTTCAATGGTCATTGGTGTTAAAAATAATGTTAAATGTCTATTAATATATTGCTCCGTCAACTAGAAAGAGAAAGGGCAATTGTGAATGAGTGATATAACCATGAGATCGTATGGTGACTGTATGACTGTGTCAAGCTTATCGTGATGAAAAAGGCTTATTTCATTTATTTTAGGGATAGAGTTTGACATGGATTATAAAAACACGCTAAAATTGATCGTCTTGGATTCATGGTTTTTGTTCAGGTGTGTTGCGTTAAGACAGTTATTTCTTCTTCACTCTCATATGGGTTGAAAAGCAAGCTGTTAATAGCGGGGAAAGACTGTCATTATAAAACAAAAGCCTTATATTAATTATTTACTTTAGTATGTTTGGAGTAAGCGTATGTACGCTGTAATAAAAACTGGCGGTAAGCAGTATAAAGTAAGCGAAGGTCAAACGCTTAAAGTTGAAAAGTTGAACGCAGAAGAAGGCGCCAGCATTGATCTGAATGAAGTTCTAATGGTTGCTAATGGTGACGATGTTAAAGTGGGTGCGCCTTTTATTGATGGCGGCAAAGTAACAGCAACAGTTGCTTCTCACGGTCGCGCTAAAAAAGTAATGATTGTTAAGTTTAGACGTAGAAAGCATCACCGTAAGCAGATGGGGCACCGTCAATCTTACACTGAACTTAAAATTGAAAAAATTTCGGCGTAATTTCTTTTTAGACTTCTTTTATAGAAGAGTCTTTGAATAAATAGAGAATATGCAACAAAAGTTAAAGTAAGGGTAGTAAAATGGCTCACAAAAAAGCGGGTGGTAGTACTAATAACGGACGTGATTCGGTATCGAAACGTCTGGGTGTTAAAAAATTCGGTGGTGAAATGGTCTTAGGTGGGAATATTCTTATCCGCCAGCGTGGAACAAAAGTTCACCCAGGTGTGAATGTTGGCATTGGTAAAGATGACACCTTATTTGCCAAGGCTGATGGGCGCGTTCTTTTTGAAACAAAAGGCCCTAAAAGCCGCCAATTTGTTAGTGTTATTGCAGAGTAATTAAATTTTAGTCTCAGTTTAAGCTATTCTTGTAATAAAGAGAGCTGAACCTGAACTGGATTTTAATAAGATCGTAAGTGCTCTAAGTCATTTATTGTTTAAAGCAGCAAAAAAGATCATAAGGGACTCTAAGCAATCAATTGCTAATAGCCCCTAAAAGGCTCTACCAGTATCTGGTGGGGCCTTTTTGTTTTCTATTCTTAGACAAGTTCAGTCTGAAACATGGACATAATTAAGCTAAAGCAGGGCTAATAAATGAAATTCATTGATGAGACGACCATAAAAGTAGAATCAGGTCAGGGCGGCAGAGGTATTGTCAGCTTTCGTCGTGAGAAATACATTCCATTTGGTGGGCCCGATGGTGGCGATGGTGGCGATGGTGGTTCTGTTTATCTTAAAGCCAGTGATGGTTTAAATACACTGGCAGACTTTCGAATGACGCGCTTTTATAAAGCACAAAATGGTCAGGCAGGACAAGGTAAAGAGAAAACTGGCCGTGGTGGTGACGATCTTTATGTCAACGTGCCTGTTGGTACGAGTGTTATTGATATTGAGACAGAAGAAGTCCTGGGTGATTTGACGGGCGTTGGGCAGGTTCTTCTAGTTGCTCGAGGCGGTTTCCACGGTCTTGGCAATACGCGTTTTAAGAGCAGTGTTAACCGTGCTCCGAGACAAAGTACTTTGGGTTCGCCTGCTGAACGTCGCGAATTAAAACTGGAATTAAAAGTACTTGCCGATGTTGGCCTGCTTGGCATGCCCAATGCTGGAAAATCGACTTTTATTCGTGCCGTGTCTCAGGCGAAACCAAAAGTTGCAAACTATCCATTTACAACGTTAATTCCCAATCTTGGGGTGGTGAGTGTTGTTCCTCACAGCAGTTTTGTTATCGCTGATATTCCTGGTGTGATTGAAGGGGCTGCAGAAGGTGCAGGCCTAGGGATACGATTCTTAAAGCATGTTGCACGCACAGGTTTACTGCTTCATCTGGTCGATGTTATCCCTTATGATGGCAGTGATCCAGTGGACAGTTTTAAAGCCATTGAAAATGAATTAGAAAAATTCAGTGAAGCGGCCGACAATGAAAAACTGGATAAACTGATTGAAAAAGAGCGTTGGTTAGTGATCAATAAAACTGATTTAATCAATGCAGAAGAACGGGAAGAAGTCTGTCAAAAAATCATTAGTGATCTGGATTGGAAAGGGCCTGTTTTTCAGATTTCAGCCATTAACAAGCAAGGAACAAAAGAACTTTGCTTTGCTATTATGGATTATTTAGAAGCTCAGGAAGGTTTTAAAGGTGCTTCAGAGAAGAATGATGTTGAAGAAGACTATGAACAAATTACCAGTGGCACCTATGATGTGATTACGGGTAAAGTGATTAAGTAAAGATGCTGATTATTTTAAATAAATATTCCCAAAGACTGATCACTTCAACGAAGAAAGCGTCTATGAATAGGCTATGTATTATTTTGCTCGGACTTCGTCAAATCACAAAATAATACATGGCCTGTTCATAGACTCAGTGATCATCATTTAGGGTGGTTATTTAGCTTAAAGACTTTTAATAGAATATTTTGTAAAAACTTTGCGTGAGAGTTTCGTGTGAAAATAGTAGAACGAAATCATTTAAAAAAAACCCGTCGCTGGGTAGTTAAAATCGGTAGTGCTCTGCTAACCAACGAAGGCAGTGGTCTTGATTATGATGCCATACGCTTATGGGTAAAACAGATGGCAGGCCTGATAACTTCAGAGGGCTCCAATCAGCCCATTGAAATTGTACTGGTCTCTTCTGGTGCGGTTGCTGAGGGAATGAAGCGCTTGAATTGGGCTGAACGGCCTGATTCAGTTTATAAATTGCAGGCTGCGGCTGCGGTAGGGCAAATGGGACTTATTCAGGCCTATGAATCTCAATTTCAGAAACATAAATTACATACTGCTCAAATTTTACTAACTCATGATGATCTGTCTAATCGGACCCGTTATTTAAATGCCCGTTCAGTATTATTGAAACTCATTACTCTGGGCATTGTGCCTGTGGTGAATGAAAATGATACGGTGGTCACCGATGAAATTCGCTTTGGTGACAATGATACGCTGGCCGCTTTAGTGGCCAATCTGATTGATGCTGATTTACTGGTTATTTTAACCGACCAGCAGGGTATGTTTAACAGTGACCCCAGACAGAATCCTCAGGCAAAATTATTGACTGAAGTGGATGCCCTGGCGCCTGAACTGGATGGAATGGCGGGTGATAGTAAAGGTGTACTGGGTCGTGGTGGTATGGCGACAAAACTCAGGGCGGCTCGTTTGGCTGCTCGTTCAGGTGCTGCAACGATTATTGCGTCGGGTAAAGAAGACAATGTGCTTAGTCGTATCTATCTGGGAGAATCTATAGGCACACTATTGATGGCGAATCATGCACCCTTAGTGGCAAGAAAACAATGGCTAGCAGGCCATCTGCAAATGAAAGGCGAACTGGTGCTTGATAATGGTGCTGCTACTGTTTTAAAAGACAAGGGTTCCAGTTTATTAGCCGTTGGTGTAAAAGACGTGATCGGTCAATTTAACCGAGGTGATATGGTCGTCTGTGTTGATGAAAGTGGCTATGAAGTGGCCCGTGGGCTGATTAATTACAATAGTGATGAAGCCATGAAAATTAAGGGCTATGCCACCAGCAAGATTTCAGGGATCCTTGGCTACGTCGATGAGCCCGAATTAATTCATCGTGATAATTTAATTGTAGGCTGATTTTTAAGCAGAGCTTTATTTAATGAAAACTTGATCTTTTGCTCAAAATATCGGATAATCGCCTGCTTTCAAAATTAGCCTTAAGATTAACACAGAATTTCAGGAGTAAGACCATTGGCAAATTCACCACAAGCTAAAAAACGTGCCCGTCAAGCAGTTAAACGTCGTACTAGAAACGTTGCAAAACGTTCAGAGTTTCGTACTGTACTAAAGACCACTACTTATGCGATTGAAGCGGGCGAAAAAGAAGCCGCTGCAACAGCATTAAAATCAGCTATACCTGTCATCGACGCAATGGCCAGCAAAGGCCTTATCCATAAAAATAAGGCCGCTCGTCATAAGAGCCGTCTGACTGCTAAAGTCAAAGCACTTGGCTAAGCTTTTTGCTCTATTGTTAAAAGCTGTGCGGTCTTAAAGGCTAAGTAGTACAAAAGCCGGTCTCATTGAGTCCGGCTTTTTTTTGCATTTTTTTTAGTGTATAAAGTTATAGAGGCGTTGCTTGCAATGCTTCCAGTAGATTCATGTCTTTTAATCGTAAAAAATAGGATTCATTTTCAATTGTTCAAATCCACTTTAATTGTCAGTGCCATGACATTTCTTTCACGAATACTGGGTTTTATTCGAGATGTGGTCTTTGCTCGAGAATTTGCAGCTTCCGCTGGTATGGATGCTTTTTTAATTGCCTTTAAAATTCCTAATTTTATGCGACGTCTGTTTGCTGAAGGTGCATTTAACCAGGCCTTTGTGCCAACATTAGGTGAATATAAAGAAAGCAAAGATAAAGACGCAGTTAAAGATCTCATTCAGCATGTGTCAGGGACTTTAGGCGGCTGGCTCTTTCTGATCACTTTAATCGGAGTCATTGCTGCCCCTGTCGTCATTATGATTTTTGCACCAGGCTATCTGGAATCTCAAAACCAGTCGCAGTATGATTTAACCGTTAATCTTTTACGAATCACCTTTCCTTATATCTTATTCATCTCCCTGGTGGCTTTTGCTGGTGGTATTTTAAATACCTACCAGCAATTTGCTGTACCTGCATTTACCCCTGTTTTATTGAATCTGGTGCTTATTTCTGCGACGTTCTGGATTGTTCCCATGATGGATGAACCCGTGATGGGATTGGCCATCGGTGTTTTCATTGCAGGCCTACTACAATTACTCTTTCAACTGCCTTTTATTTCTCGGATGGGTTTTTTAAGCTGGCCTCGTTGGAATCCACAACACTCTGGTGTGAAAAAAATTCTAAAATTAATGTTGCCAGCCATCTTTGGTGCTTCTGTGGCACAAATTAATTTATTGTTAGATACTATTATTGCTTCTTTGCTGGTGACGGGTAGTATTTCCTGGCTGTATTATTCTGATCGTCTAATGGAGTTTCCTTTAGGAATTCTTGGTGTTGCATTGGCAACTGTTATTTTACCCAACTTATCAAAGCAGCATGTTTCAGACTCAAAAAAAGAATTCTCAGCGACACTGGATAAAGCCATTCGTTGGGTGATTTATTTGGGAGTGCCTTCTGCAGTGGGTTTGTTTATGCTGGCTGCACCGATTATTACCACATTATTTGGTAGTGATAAGTTTCTTAAAATTGATATTGAAATGTCAGCAATGAGTTTGATGGCTTATAGCTTTGGTCTGGTTGGATTTATTTTAGTGAAAGTCTTATTACCAGGCTTTTATTCACGTCAGGATACAAAGACACCCGTTAAAATTGGTATTACTGCGCTGGTGATCAATATGATCTTCAATATTGCCATCGTCCTGCCCTGGTTTCTATTGGACTATCCAGGTGCACATGCAGGTTTAGCGATAGCGACCTCAATTTCTGCCTTTAGTAACGCTTTCCTCCTCTATCGTTGGTTGCGTAAGCATGATGTTTACCAGCCATCTAAGGGCTGGGCGAAAGTCTGGCTGCAAGTTTTTGTTGCTAATAGTTTTATGGGGATGGTTTTATGGCTTGATCATCATGACGTTGATCAGTGGTTGAATTGGTCTACGACAGAGCGAGTAATGCAACTCTTGCTGAGTATAGGCTTGGCAATTGCGGTCTATTTTGCCTGTCTCTTTGCACTGGGTGTTCGAAAACGAAACTTCTTACCGAGTAAATAAAAATAAGAGGCGCAATAAAAAGTAAAATCATCTCTACTCTAAGCTCTTACTTTGTTGTAAAATCATTGGTTTGACTAACTTCTTTAGATGTTAAGTTGGTTAGCAAATTCAAATAGTATGAGATGGGAAATGGAAATAATTCGTGGTTTACACAATCTGAGTCAGCAAAAAGACGGCTGTGTTGCTACGATTGGTAATTTTGATGGCGTGCATAGTGGGCATCAGCATATATTGGCGCAATTGAGTGACAAAGCTCGAACTTGTCAATTGCCTTCAATTGTTATTACTTTTGAGCCACAACCGCAAGAATTCTTTGTACCTCAACGATCTCCAGCCCGATTAACTCGCTTTAGAGACAAAGCAGAAGTCATTGCAGATTGTGGTATTGATAAGCTATTAGTGATCCACTTTAATCCAGGCTTTTGTCAGCTCAGCGCTGATGATTTTGTGAAGAAAATTTTGGTGGATAAACTCAGTCTCAGGTATTTACAGGTGGGCGATGATTTTCAATTTGGAAAGGATCGTGGTGGTAATTTTAATACTTTAGTGGAAAGTGGCAAACAATTTAATTTTGAAGTTGAAAGTACCCCTACATTTTCAATTGATAATGAAAGAGTGAGTAGTACCCGAATCCGCCAGGCTTTGGAAGTGGGTAATATGGAACTGACCCAAGCTCTGCTAAAACGCCCCTATTGGATGTCGGGTCATATTCAGCATGGAGCAAAGCGGGGAAGAACGATTGGTTTTCCAACCGCTAATGTGCCTCTGCACAGGGAAACACCCGCTGTCTCAGGTGTGTTTGCCGTCAGATTATGGGGACGAGATTTGGATGTGTGTAAAAATACTCTTGCTCAGAATTCTGACAAGCAAGGAATAGATGGTATTGCTAACATTGGCTACCGACCCACTGTGGATGGCAAAAAAGGCTTGCTGGAAGTTCACCTGTTTGATTTTGAAGGTGATTTATATGGCAAACTGGTGCATGTGGATTTTTTACATAAAATCCGTGATGAAATGAAATTTGATTCTTTTGAAATTTTAAAAGAACAAATATTAAAAGATGTAGTTGAAGCAAAAGCCTTCTTTTCGGCATAAGTTCAGTTTAACTTCTGTTTAGAAAAAATTTTTGAAAAAATGGCAAATTAAGTGAGAAGCAAGTGAGTAAGCAGCAGAATATCTATAAAGAGACCTTGAATTTACCGAAGACTCAATTCGCAATGAAAGCCAATTTGGCCCAGCGTGAGCCAAATATGCTCAAACAATGGGAAGAAAGCGGACTTTATAACAAGTTACGTGAAATTGCCGCAGGTCGACCCAAGTTTGTTCTACATGATGGGCCTCCTTATGCCAATGGCAATATTCATATTGGCCATGCGGTAAACAAGATCCTTAAAGATATTATTATTAAATCTCAAACACTAGGGGGATATGATGCCCCCTATATTCCTGGTTGGGATTGTCATGGCCTGCCGATTGAACTGAATGTTGAGAAAAAAATGGGTAAGGCTGGTGTCAAAGTAGATGCCAAGACTTTCCGCAATGGCTGTCGTGATTATGCCAGCAAGCAGGTTGCTGGACAAAAAGAAGACTTTAAACGTCTGGGTGTGATGGGTGACTGGGATAACCCCTATTTGACCATGGACTATAATTTTGAAGCCAATATCATTCGCACACTGGGTAAAATCATCGACAATGGACACCTGCACAAAGGTTCCAAACCTGTTCACTGGTGTACTGATTGTGGTTCTGCTTTAGCGGAGGCTGAAGTGGAGTATGAAGATAAAAAATCACCTGCAATCGATGTTCGTTTTAAAGCGATTAATCCACAAGCCGTCAGTGAAAAATTTGGAGCATCCGATTCAGGCCTCAATGTCAGTGCTGTGATTTGGACTACCACACCCTGGACTTTGCCTGCTAATCAGGCCGTTGCCTTGCATGCTGATTTTGATTATGTCCTGGTCAAAACAGGTTCAGAATGTTTAATTTTGGCAGAAGATCTTTATGAAAATGCCATGCAACGCTATGGTATCGAAAGTTTTGAAGTCCTGGGGCGTTGTAAAGGGGTTGAATTAGAGCACCAGAAATTACAGCATCCATTTTATGATCGCCAGGTACCGATTATTTTAGGCGATCACGTGACTGCAGATTCTGGTACAGGAGCTGTTCATACAGCGCCTGGACATGGTCAGGACGATTATATTGTTGGCCTGAATTATGATCTGGAAGTGGATAACCCTGTTGGGGCCAATGGCTGCTTTGTTACGGGCACTGAATTATTTGAAGGTCAGCATATTTTTAAAGCCAACCCGATGGTGCTTGAAGTCTTACAAGAGAAGGGCGCTTTATTAAAGCATGAAGATTTACTGCACAGCTACCCCCATTGTTGGCGTCATAAAACCCCGATTATTTTTCGTGCAACGCCTCAATGGTTTATTAGTATGGATCAAAGTGGTTTAAGAGGTTTAGCCATTAATGCGGCCAATAAAACAGTCTGGTTACCTGACTGGGGTAAGGCCCGTATTGAAGGTATGATGGAAAATCGTCCCGATTGGTGTATTTCCCGTCAGCGGACCTGGGGAGTACCGATTGCCGTTTTTGTTCATAATGAAACGCAAGAATTGCACCCTGATACGGCCAACCTGATTGAGAAAGTCGCTCAACGAGTTTCCCAGAATGGTATTGATGACTGGTTTGAACTGGATGCTGAAGAATTAATTGGTGATGATGCTAAACAATACAGCAAGGTCGCTGATACACTGGATGTCTGGTTTGACTCGGGTGTGACTCATGCTTGTGTCATCAATGAGCGTGAAGAATTACAATTTCCTGCTGATCTGTATTTAGAAGGCTCTGACCAACACCGTGGCTGGTTTCAATCTTCTTTATTGACTTCGGTGGCTGTCAATGGAGTTGCACCCTATAAGGAAGTATTGACCCATGGCTTTGTTGTGGATGCTCATGGCAAAAAAATGTCTAAATCCAAAGGCAACGTGGTTGCACCACAAAAAATTATGAAGACTCTGGGCGCTGATATTCTTAGGCTTTGGGTTTCTTCGACGGATTATACAGGTGAAATTACAGTTTCAGATGAAATTTTGAAACGCACCGCTGATGCTTATCGTCGAATTCGTAATACTGCGCGTTTTATGCTGGCGAATATGGACGGTTTTGATCCCTCACAGAATAGTGTTACTGTTGAAAAAATGTTGCCTCTGGATCGCTGGATAGTAGTTAAAGCAGAATTTTTACAGCAGGAAATTATTGCGGCTTATGAGCAGTATGAATTCCATCTGGTGTATCAAAAAGTGCATAATTTCTGTGCGATGGATCTCGGTGCTTTTTACCTGGATGTGATTAAAGATCGTCAATACACCACACAGGAAAATAGTGTCGCAAGACGTTCTGCTCAAACCGCTTTGCATCATATCATCGAGGCGATGACGCGCTGGATTGCACCTATTTTAAGTTTTACTGCGGAAGAATTATGGGCATTTATTCCTGGAGAACATACTGAGTCGGTTTTCTTTGAAACCTGGTATCCATTTCCTCCTGAGATTATAGATGAAATGGATGATGACTATTGGCAGCAAGTTTTAAAAGTACGGGTTGCTTGCAGTAAAGAAATGGAAAAATTACGAGTTGATAAAACCATTGGTTCTTCATTAGATGCTGAAGTTGATCTCTATTGTGATGAACCATTAAAAGCCGTTTTGACTAAGCTGGGTGATGAATTAAGATTTGTTTTGATTACATCTGAAGTGAATTTACATGAGCTGTCCGATAAACCAGCAGAGGCTGTTGAAATTGAAGACATGCCAGGGCTGGCATTGACTGTAAAAGCTTCAGAACATACCAAATGTGTTCGTTGCTGGCATCACCGTGATGATGTAGGGCAAAATAGTGAACATCCAGAGTTGTGTGGTCGCTGTGTTGACAACGTGTCTGGCGATGGTGAAGTTCGTCATTATGCCTAAAATTGTTGAACTATCGACAAAATTGATTTTAGCTTCTCCTTTATATAGAAGAGAGGCTGAGAGGCTTGCTTCTTTTGCTTGTAAAACGGAGCATCTATGCTGAAATGGTTATGGCTGACACTTTTAGTTATTATTCTGGATCTCAGCAGCAAAGCCGTTGTGAGTCAGAATTTTAACTTGTATGAAACCTTACCAGTGATACCTGGCTGGTTTAATCTGACTCTGGCCCATAATTCGGGCGCGGCATTCAGCTTTCTGGCGGACGAATCGGGTTGGCAGCGATGGTTTTTTGCCATTATTGCTTTTGTGGTCAGCGGTGTTATTTTTTTCTGGATAAAGCGCTTGCAGACTCATGAACGTTGGGTGGCTATTTCTTTGGCGCTCGTCCTTGGCGGTGCCCTTGGCAATCTTTGGGATCGATTAACCTTAGGGTACGTTGTTGATTTTCTGGATTTCTATTATCAGAGCAGCATTCAAACTCGCGCCATGCACTGGCCTGCATTTAATATTGCCGATATGGCGATTAGCATAGGGGCTTTTATGCTTATTCTTGATGCTCTTTTTAGTAAAGAACCTCCAGCTTCAGAATAATTGATTGTAGAGACCTTGCGTGCAAAGTCTCTATCGAGTGATACACGAAATAAAATGGGATTGAATTAAAGGCTTAACAGTGACAGATTCTAATAAAAAAATTGAACAAGACAGTACCGTCAGTATGCATTTCAGCCTGACTCTGGCTGATGGCACAGCCGTTGACGGTACACTGGACGGTGAGCCTATGACGTTTACCATGGGTGATGGTTCAATGATAACGGCATTGGAACAGGTTCTTTTAGAGTTATCAGTCGGTGATAAGCAACAGGTCAGCCTGGATCCCCGTGACACCTTTGGCTTTCCAGACGAAGAAAATAAGCACTGGATGAATAAGTCGGAGTTTGATCTGGATGCTGAACTTGAAGAGGGCTTACTGATTGAATTCAGCACACCTGCTGGCGATCAAATACCTGGAATACTGGTTGAAATTTCAGAAGATAAAGTGTTGGTGGATTTTAATCATCCGCTAGCTGGTCATGAGGTGGTTTTTTCTGTCGAGATCGTTGATATTAAATAGTAGTAATTTTAGACTGGAAAACAGGCTTTTAACACAAGTGCGGTAATCCCTGCGATCACTATCCATTGCACTAAATGTATAGTAAAAACAGATATTTCTTTTATGAATTATCTTGATTGTCTCTTGAGCGAAAGTAAAGTGGATGCTATCCAGTGAATAGCATCCATACTTTAAATAATGGCATCCTGCCAAAATAAAATAAGTTCCATCTTAAATACCGCATTATTAAAATCCATTTCAAGTTAAGTCAGACTTCCCTGGCGAGCGCTTCTTTTATGAAAAAACTGATAAAAAAAGATTAACTTGTGCAGCATACTCCGTGCTTGATCTGTTCTGTTCCTTCAGACTCTTTTCAAGTTGATAAAGAGTATAATATGAAGCATTTTTTCGTACAGCAAGAAACATCTGATAGAATTGTAAGAATTTTCTGATCGGCATGTCAGATAACTTACTTTAAAAAGGAAAGGGTTTATGTCTTCAAATAATACACAACTTAAATTGGCAAATCCACGAGGTTTTTGTGCGGGAGTTGATCGAGCGATTGAAATTGTTAATCGGGCTTTGACTCTTTTTGGTGCACCGATTTATGTTCGTCATGAAGTGGTTCATAATCGTGCCGTGGTTGAATCGTTAAAAAAACGTGGGGCTATTTTTGTTGAAGAACTGAGTGATGTGCCTGATGGCACGATTGTTATTTTCAGTGCTCATGGTGTGTCCAAAGCCGTTAAAGAGGAAGCCAGTCAACGTGATGTTAAGGTCTTTGATGCCACTTGCCCTCTGGTCACTAAAGTCCATCTTGAAGTGACTCGTTTTAGTCAGTTAGGAACAGAATGCATTTTAATTGGTCATGCAGGTCATCCAGAAGTGGAAGGGACAATGGGTCAATATGAACACCAGTATGGTGGTAATATTTATTTGGTGGAAACACCAGGTGATGTGCAGTCTCTGAGTGTAAAAAATCCAGAAGCATTGGCTTATGTCAGCCAAACCACGCTCTCAATGGATGATACTTCAGATATTATTGATGCTTTACGAATTAAATTTCCCAAAATAGCAGGTCCCAAAAAGAATGATATCTGCTATGCCACTCAAAGCCGGCAGGATGCTGTTAAAACACTCTCTCAAATGGCTGATCTTGTACTCGTCGTTGGCTCGCCTAATAGTTCAAATTCAAATCGTTTGAGAGAAGTGGCCCAAAAGCAAGGGGCCAAAGCTTACCTTATTGATTCAGCAGAGGAAATTAAAACACAGTGGTTGGAAGACTGCCAGAATATTGGTGTGACCGCGGGTGCTTCAGCACCAGAATATTTAGTCAAAGAAGTGGTGGAATTTCTTAAAAAACAGGGCGTTCAAGCAAGTAATATTGAGTTGGGGGAGAAAGAAACTGTGGTTTTTTCTTTGCCTAAGGAGTTGCAGGTGAAGTGAGTAGAACAACCCATTCAGCCTCTCAAGCATTCTTGCAATCATACTTTTGTCCTATGGAAAGTAAAAGTGAGAACCAATTCATATAAAATACACAACTTACGCCCTTTATCCATTCAAAATGACCAATTATCTAAGAACGGATGACATATAGTGCTTATAGAGATATAAATAATGTGTATAGAAGAAAATTAGCTAGCAAAATAAGATGATATTATGAAGACACAAACAAAAAAGATGCAGGGTTTTACCCTGTTAGAACTGATAACAACAATAACGGTTGCTGGGATTATGGTTGCTCTCGCGGTACCCAGTTTTACCTCTATGATCCAGCGAAATGAAGTGGTCAGTGTGGCCAATGATATACTATCTTCAATCCACTTTGCACGAAGTGAATCCATAAAATTGAATAAAAATATCGGTATTTGTCCTTCTTCTAACGCAAAAACATGTTCAGGAGGTTGGGTTGATGGTTGGGTGGTTCTGGATGGTGGCACTGTATTGCTGGCTAAGTCCCAAACTCATGATAATATTTCTATTGCGGGAACAGGTAAAGCTGCAGCTGCTTTTACCTTTACGCCCCGAGGCCGAACAACGGTTAATACAACAGGAATATTTACTGTTGTTAATGGTGACTTTGAATCTCAAGTGTTGCTTTCAGAAGTAGGCTCCGCAAGAGTGAAACGGATTAAATAAACGGAGAGTTTAAATATGAAAAAACACTATGATCAGAATCTTCGTTTACAGAGAGGAATGACACTGCTTGAAGTACTCATTGCAGCACTGATTCTTGGGCTGGGACTGATGAGTGTTGCTGCGATGCAAATCAATGCGTTGAAGGTGACATCAAATGCAGCCTTTAGAATCTATGCCACGGATACTGCCAGAACCCTGGCAGATCGAATGAGAGCAAATATCCCAGCAACTGGGGCTGCCTTGGGTGCTGGAAATAGCGAATATATTGTTGATTGGGATGATGCTGTTTGTGGTGCAGCAGCAAATCAATGCTCAACAAGCAAAGATGATGATGCGGTAGAATGTGATTCAACACGAGTAGCAGCATGGGATCTATGGGAGTTGACCTGTTCACCTTCTATTGGCATGAAAACAAATCTGCCCAGTCCAAGATTGACTGTAACTTGTCTTACGCCAGCCAGTACTGATGAGTGTACTATTTCTATTAGATGGGATGAATCTATTAAGCAAACTAAAGCGGGAGATCCAACGACTGTAGAACAAAATGTACAGTTAACGGTGACTCCAGGCATCCTTAAAGGAATTTAACTATGAAACATTTAAATCAAACTGGATTTTCTCTGGTTGGGCTGATGGTCGCTTCTTTGATAGGTCTTATTGTCATGGGTGGGGCTCTTCAAATGTATATTGGTGGCAAAGATAGCTTTCGGGCTCGTGAGACGGTTGCATCGGCTACTGCAAATGCTAATTTTGCTCTGGATGATATTCGACATACTTTGGTTATGGCTGGTCGTGGTATGGCTTCAAATGACTCTTATACCGGGGCACCTAAAGGCACTTCCGTCTGGGGGGCACTAACAGCAACAGAAATAGTAAGTGGAACAGACACCACTTCAGATGAAATTGCCTTTAGAATAGCACAAGGCCGAGATTGTCTGGGAAATGATATTACCGAAACCACTTCCACGAATTCAAGTGGAGAAATAATTACGACTGGTACGGTTACCTTTATGCGTTTCTTTCTTGAAGATGATGCGGATGGCATATCACAACTCATGTGCGAGGTGAAAGGCGGTCAGAAACAGCCCCTGATATCAGGAGTTGAGATGATTAAGTTTCTCTATGGTGTCGATACCACGGGTGATAATGCAGCAAATTATTACCGGGATGCTAAAGAAGTAGATGACGCCGCACAGTGGGGACAGGTTGTTTCAGTTAGAATCGGCATGGTGACGGGGTCAGTTGAAAATGTTCCAGCTTCCCGTCGAATCGATATCGATGATATTGAGGTACTTCATGGTGAATTTACTGTGCCGAAGGTCGATGGTTTGCCTGAAAAAGCCTACTATGGTCGCACCGCTACCGTTCAGCTCAGAAATTTAGGGTATTAACAGGAGTTATTATGAACAGAATACCAGGAATCTACAAACAACGAGGTGCAGCACTTTTTATGGCGCTGATCATGTTGCTTATTCTAACCGTTTTAAGTTTATCATCCATGCGTGGTGCCACGATGCAATCCAAATTATCAGGTAATCATCAACATAAACAATTGAGCTTTCAGGTCGCTGAAAACTTATTACAAACACTCATGAGTATGTCAGTGGCGGAAGCTATTACCGCAAATTGTTTGCCTAATGCCTCTGATTCCAGTACTCCAGTTGTCAACTGCTTTGCACCACCTGGTACAGTTGGAAATATTGGTATGACGGCTGCTGACACTTCTCTTACAACAACTTACATACAAAAAATGGAATCAGTGATTATTAGTGGTGAAATGATTGAATTTGGAAGCACAGATATTTTTCAATATGAGGCAAATGCGATAGCGACAACAGCAAGTAATTCGCAAAGTCATAGTAGGCTAGGTTTTGTACGAATCGTACCACATTAGAATGTTAAATAAATGCAGTACAATTAAATAGAATAATTAAAGAAATAGTCAGGAGGAGTTCCATGTTAGCTTCTAAAATACAAAAAATAAGTGCTTTAAAAAAAGTAGGGGTGTGTGCTTTATTCACCTTAATATTCATGGCACCAATCACCTTTGCGGATGATGTGGAAGTCTATCTCGTGCCACCACCTGAACCAATTCCACCTAATGTGTTATTTATTCTGGATGAATCTGGCTCGATGTCCAGTGCTTCACTTACCGCTGGGAAAAATCGTAATCAAGCGCTTAAAGATGCCATGGCAGCAGTGATTGATGACCCAGATTTAAATAATGTCAATACTGCTATTATGGGTTATACGACGATTAGTGGCAGTAGTAGTAGTTCAACGAATATGCGGATGCGTATTATGCATGATTTTTTAAGCATGGATACTGTAGCCAACCAGACGGCATTAAAAGCCGCAGTAAATACCTTGCAGATGGATAATTACACCCCGACAGTCAATTCTTTGATTTTTGGACTTAACTGGTTTAAATCGACAACAGACGTTACAGGTTATTATGATGATGATGATGATGATTTTAATAATATAATAGGGAGCCCACCCTTAAATGATAGTAAACAATATTGTCAAAAGAATTCAATTGTATTATTGACTGATGGTGAACCCAATGCTAATAGCAGAACCGTTAACCCATTTAATGGGTTAACTTGTGCTTCAGATACTGGATCTGAGCGTTGTGGAACTGATGTGGCTCGTTGGGCATTTGACACTGATTTGCGTCCTGATGATTCAGTCTGGCCAACAAATCAAAATGTGACCACGCATTCTGTCATTATGATCAATAATGGTACGGCGCAAAACTTTATGCGCTCTATTGCCTGCGCAGGGCATGGTAAAGATTTAAGTGATCCCTGGTGTAATGGTAGTGATGGCACCATTGATGGCGAAACATATACCCAAGCCGAAAAAGACAGGAAAATTGGTTATTATCTTGCTGGTGGTGAAGATGAGTTGGTAGATGCTTTAAAATCTGTGGTTCAGGACACTCAGTCTGCAGTTGACTATAGTTTTAATACCCCGCAGATACCACTGAATACTGACAATGCTGCCGTTAGCGGTGATTATATTTATGTGCCAATTTTGGCGCCTGATATGACGGATGCCTGGAAAGGGAATCTAAAAAAATATAAATTTGAAGCTGTGGGTGATACTGTCACCATTAAAGATGCTGATAATAATGATGCTTTAAATGATGATCTGACGTTTAAAGACGGCTCACGAAGCTTTTGGAGCTCTACAGATGATGGAAATAATCCATTGATTGGCGGCGCGGCTGAACAGATCTATGGTGCGGCAATTCAAAGAACCATTTATACTAATCGCATCAGTGATGACCTCTCTGCGGATGAAGGTAACAATCTCATGAACTGGGTTTATGATAGTAGTGATCCCAAAGCCTATGATTGTAATCAATCAGCAGCTCAAACAATTATGAATGCCACCACAAAAGATCAGTGTAATGAAATTATAGACTGGCTGACCACTGGTAGCTCTGATACGGGGGTTGATGATTCAGATGGTGAAGACATTATTGATTATAAGTTTGGTGCACCTATTCATACGAAACCAGTTGTACTGAAGTATGGTACTCGTGATGTGATTTTTATGCCGACTTCTGATGGTGTTTTACATGCGATTGAAGGTTCTAGTGGTGCAGAGATCTGGGGTTATGTACCACAGGAATTACTGCATGACATTTTACAAGTTAAAACGAATGCTGATAACCAGACACAGCCTATTTATGGACTTGATGGAAATATTACTGTTGTTCATGATGACACCAATAATAGTAATACTGTGGACGGTGGTGAAAGTGTACTGCTGGTCTTTGGCCAGCGTCGTGGAGGAAAGAGCTATTTTGCCATTGATGTCAGTGTTCCTGACGCACCAAAATACAAGTACCAGCTAGATGGTGAAGGGCGTTGTTCAAACCAGACATATACTGATAGTACCAGCTGTGGCTCTGCCAGTGAAGTCTGGACAGCGCCTAACTATCCTGAACTAGGGCAAACCTGGTCGCAGCCCATTTATGCGACTCTAGACAATTCAGCAGGTACTGAAGTGCTGATATTTGGTGGAGGCTATGATACTTCTCAGGATGCTTCTGGTTCAACAAGGAGCTCTGATTCAGAAGGTGATGCGGTTTATATTGTTAATGTCGCTAATGGTAACCTGGTAAAAAAAGTATCCAATCCTGGTCATAATGGTATTGTGACTAAAGTGTCTGTGGTGGATCTGGATCGTAATGGTAAAGTAGAGCGTATTTATGCATCAGATGTCGGGGGAAGGATTTTGCGTATCGACTACAAATCAGGAAGCTACTCTGGCGCAGGTATTATTGCTGATATGGGTGGTTCCCCTAATATCAAGTTCTTTAATAGTCCAAATATTTCTTATGTGAAATATGCAGGTGATGAATATATTGCTATCACTCTCGGCTCTGGAGATCGTGCCGCACCACTGGATGATAGCGTCACTGACTCATTTTTTATGATTAAAGATTATTACGTCTGGTCAGTGCCTTCAACTTATACTGCTGTGACCCGTTCTAATCTAAAAGATTTAACGTCCGCCGCAAACTATAAAGAAGGTTATGATCTTGAACTGAAGTTAGCAAAAGGCTGGCTATTTGATTTACCAACGGGTGTTAAGGTTTTTTCTAAAGCTCTGGTGACAAACTATAAAGTGTTCTTTACCGCTTTTTCAGGAGATAAACTGATCAATACTGATATCTGTAATGCGAATGGCGTAACGAGTGAATCATCAATCTATGCGGTCACTTTATTATCAGCAAGTGCTATTTATGAAGACTTTGATGGAGATGATCCAGACTTGACTGCCGATGATCGTGTGACTGTCATCAATGTGCCTGGTATCCCTCCATCTCCGAGCATTCTTTTACCTGACACGGGTGGTGCTAAAATTTTTAGTGGTTTACATGAGGTTGGTGACTTAGTCTTATATCCACAGGAAATTTATTGGGAAGAAATTATTGAATGAATTATGAACAGAGCTTCTCAGTAGTGATACTGCTGCTGGGAGCAATAAATAATTCCATAATGAAAGAGAAGCAAGAATGAATTACTTAAAAAAACATCAGGGATTTACTCTAATAGAACTCATGATTGTGGTATTAATTGTCGGGATTTTAGGCGCTATTGCTTATCCAAATTATTCTGATTATGTTTTAAAAAGTCGTCGCTCTGATGGTATGGATGCCTTAACTTCGGCGATGCAAAAACAGGAGATGTTTTATGCTAATAATGCTGCTTATGGAACTTTAGCAGAAATAGGGGCAGATAATAGATCATTAGAAGAGTACTATGCCATCTCAGTTATGGGGAATGGTGGGGGCTGTGCTGCACCCACTTGTGTTAGAGTACAAGCTGTTGCCAGAAGCAAAGGGGGTCAGAATACTGATGATGTGACCAGGCTTCGGTTGTGGTCTACTGGTAGAAAACAAGCAAAATATCAAGGTACTTGGAAAAATTCCTGGACTGAGTTTTGATTGGTGTTAATAAGTGAAAATATTTCATTTATCATGAACACTTAATAGAGAAAGGCAGCACTTTATAAGTGCGATTTGTCGATTTTAAAAGCCAGATAGAGTAATCTGGCTTTTTTATTATTTGAATGAATTTACATGAACAAAGTTATTATTATTGGTGCTGGAATTATCGGTATGCTGACTGCTCGTTTGTTGAGTAAAGCAGGGGTTTCAGTCACTATCATTGAGCAAGGTTATGTAGGTCAGGAATCGTCCTGGGCTGGTGGCGGCATTCTTTCTCCTTTGTATCCCTGGCGTTATAGCGATCCCGTCACTCATTTGGCAAAATGGGGGCAGAAATATTATCCTGCTTTATTAGCAGACATTCATTTCAACTCAGGTGTTGATCCTGAGTATATGCAAAGTGGCTTGTTGTATTTAGATATTGAAGATGAATTATCTCAGGCGCTTCAATGGGAAAAAAAACTTGGCTATGACTTTGAGTCATTATCTGGTGATGAATTAAAATCAGTTGAACCTGGTTTAGGTCAATTCATAAATGAGCCTGATAAAAAGGGATGGTTTACTCAATCGATTGGTCAGGTTCGTAACCCAAGGCTGGTGCGGGCATTACGAGAAGATTTGTTAGCGCTTGGGGTAACAATTGAGCAACAAACTCAAGCAATTTCTTTTATAAAAGAAGCAGGCGCAGTTAAAGGTGTTTTAACGGATAAAGGCTCTTTTTATGGCGATCATATCGTGGTTGCGGGTGGTGCCTGGAGTGCTCAATTATTAGAAAAGTGGGTAAAAGCACCTAAAATAGCACCTGTAAAAGGTCAGATGATTGTTTTTAAAGCAAGGCCTGGCGTGGTTTCTCGTATTGTTCTGAGCAAGGGGCGTTATGTCATACCCCGCAAAGACGGTCGGGTTGTGCTGGGCAGTACTCTTGAGTTTGAAGCGTTTGATAAAACCACTACAGACGATGTCTTAAATGAGTTGAAGCAAGAAGCCTGTCGTATTATTCCTGATTTAAAAAACTACCCAGTCGAAAAGCAATGGGCTGGCTTGCGTCCAGGTTCAATTGATGGTGTGCCTTATATTGGTGAGCATCCTGAGCTGAAAAATTTATACCTCAATGCAGGACACTTTCGCAATGGCGTTGTGATTGGTTTAGCATCATGTCAATTATTGGTGAATCAATTATTGGGACAGAAAAATATTGTTGATCCCAGCCCTTATTTATTAACAGAAGAGCGTCTGGTGAATGACAGTAAAGAAATTGACCTGCGTACTGCGATTTAAGGTTCTTCACAAAATAGCAAACTTTTCCAAGTATCAGCAAAATGACCATTGCAGTAATTTCGGGTAGATTAAAATCAAGAGAAAAAGAAAGATGGCTCGCTTGGATAAATACTTGTGAAAACGGTTGGAAGGTGGATGGCGTTGCTTGACTGGGGACGCGTGTGTCATGAAGAAAGACGAAAGTCTTTCATGCTGTATTAAAGATGAGAGTAGGCCTCTCGTTCACGACGACCAGAAGTTGTGAGCAAACCACCCAATGCGGCAGATATAAAGAGTATTTGTCGTGAGCGATTGTGGAAAAGGCAACAAGAGTTGTCAGGTGTGTACTGAGGAGATGAACGTAAGTGAACCTTCGATGAGGTGTCGAAAAGTCAAGACACTGTCAAAACCAGATAACGCGTCCGTGTCTGGGATGAGCTTTGATGTGAGCTGGATTACAGGCAAAGTGGCAGTCGGCATAAAGTAGGCATGACCTCAGTACAGGCTTTAATACGGAACATGAGAACCTGTCGTTCTGATGCTAAGGGAGAAGTTCAAGTGGCGATCCCACGAGGCGAGAGCACCGATGCAGAGCACCGATGCAGAGCACAGGGGCGGATCAGCTTGTAGTAGTGATGAAATTTCTGTAATGGAAATGGAGCGAAGGAGCTGAATCATTCAGTTTGAATTAATGGGTCAACTAATTGAAGGGAGGAACCCATTGAAACAGACAAAATCTTACGAAATACCCAAACGCTTGATATACGAGGCTTATAAACGAGTCAAAGCGAATAAGGGGGGTGCAGGTGTTGATAGTCAAAGTCAAAAAGACTTTGACAAAGACCTTGAAAACAACCTTTACAAACTTTGGAATCGAATGTCCTCAGGAAGCTACTTTCCGCAAGCCGTCAAACGAGTCAATATTCCAAAAAGTGGTGGTGGAACCAGACCATTGGGAATTCCCACGATCACCGATAGAATCGCTCAGATGGCCGTAAAGATGTTGATAGAGCCAGAATTGGAAAGCCATTTTCACCCAGATTCCTATGGGTATCGACCTGACAAATCAGTGCATCAAGCGGTGGCACAGGTCAAAAAGAGATGTTGGCAAAGAGGCTGGGTACTGGACATGGATATAAAAGGTTTCTTTGATGCCATCAACCATGAACTACTGATGCGAGCCGTAGAAAAGCACGTAAAAGAACCCTGGCAACTTTTATACATTCAAAGATGGTTAGAATCACCAGTATGGTATCAGGATGGCGAGTTGGAAGCCAGAACACAGGGAACCCCACAGGGCGGTGTGATCAGTCCACTATTGGCGAACCTTTTTCTGCACTATGCCTTTGATAGTTGGATAGAAGTTCGGTGGTCAGGTATCCAGTTTGAACGATATGCAGATGATATTATCTGCCATTGTCGCTCAGAAGAGGAAGCCGAAAACTTGAAGTCCTTTCTCACTCAAAGGTTCACAGAGTGTGGCTTACAACTTCATCCAGAGAAGACAAAAATAGTCTACTGTAAGAGTTGGAAATATAGAGAAAACAGAGAATTGATCAGTTTTGATTTTCTAGGTTTTACATTTAAACCCAGAAAAGCAAGAATGAAAGATGGACGTTTTCTATTAAGTTTTCAACCTGCCGTCAGCAACAAATCAGCGAAGCGGATAAGAGCGGAAATCAATAGCTGGCCGTGGTTATACTGGGTGCGAGATGATATGTTAAATATTATAAAGCATAGCCAGAGCAAAATTCGAGGTTGGATGGCTTATTATGGTCAGTTTAATCAATGGGAAATCATTGAAGTCCTGTATCATTTTGATAAGCGTCTGAGTCGATGGGCTAAACGGAAATACAAAAGGCTAAAGACCATAAAACAAGCGAAGAAGAGAGTGAAGCAGGCCAGGGGACAAAACCCGTTAGTATTTGCACATTGGAATCAGGTATGGAAATAAGATTGAATGATAAGAGCCGTATGAAGTGAGAGCTTCACGTACGGTTCTGTGAGAGCCTTGAGGGGTAGTTCCTCAGGGCGACTCGACTTCAAGCCATCCATGGTCGCTTAAGTTCTGGCATCCATGCCTCCACAAACCCCAATCAAGCAACACCATCCACCTCCCACTCTCCAACCGAAGTTTTCCTCGCTCGTGTTGTCCAAAAGCAAAATCAAGAGATGAGAAAAAGCAACATCAAAAGCGAAGAACAGTGTCTTAACTCTGACTTTCATCACCTACTTTTAGGAATAAACATTTTTATAGGGTGAGCCCAATGCCTCTATGATAATTCGGTGCCTTTCTTGTATGTTGACCACAAT
>JADGEK010000104.1 GCA_016744395.1 Gammaproteobacteria bacterium
TTCTGTATCTGTTCACGCATTTGCTCAATGAGTACTTTCATATCAACTGAGGCCTGAGTCATCACATTAGAAATGGATTTCGATCCCAGGGTATTTGCTTCACGGTTCAGTTCCTGCATCAAAAAATCCAAACGCCGTCCAATGACGTCATCAGAGGCCATTGTCCGATTGATTTCATCCAGATGAGTATCAAGACGATCAATCTCTTCAGCCACATCTGCTTTTTGAGCGATATAAACCATTTCCTGTTCAAGGCGATTGTGGTCGGGTTCTGTAGAGGTCGTCGCCATTAAAGTTTGCAGTTTTTCTTCCAGACGCTCTCGCTGAATTTGTAAAATCTCAGGCATTTTACCTCTCACCATTTCAATGATAAGACGCATTTCTTTTGAGCGTTGCTCTATCATTTTTTGCAGAGCCTGACCTTCTCTTTTTTTACCCTCAAGCAAATCATCAAGTACCTTATCTAATAAAGGCACTAGGGCATTATTGATTCCTTCCTGGTCAATCTTTTTACTGTCCAAAACACCTGGCCAGCTCAATACGTCAATCGCTTTGACAGGTGCTGCATTATAAATCAGTTTATCAATATCGTGCAGTGTTTTTGCCAGCTGTTCAGCCAGCTCATGATTATAGCCAATTAAATGTTCCTCCTGCTGTATTGCAATGCGTACAAAGGCATCCACTTTACCGCGCTTTAATTTTGCCTTAATTCGGTCCCGAATTTTAATTTCCAAGGCCCTTAATTCATCAGGTACCTTAATACTTGATTCTAAAAAGCGGTGATTGACACTTCGAAGCTCAATTGAAAGAGTGCCCCAGGATAATTTTTCTTCCTCGCGTGCGAAAGCTGTCATACTTTTGACCATAGAGACTCCATAAATGTTTGATTTTCACTATTGATTGTAGCATAGTCGATAGTATTTCTAAGGTTAACTCTCTATAATCATAAGATGAGCAGTACGGATACTGTCACAATAACAGAGTAGTATGACCAAATTGCGATATCCAAACAATAAGAATAAATATTCGCTCTATAATCTTAAGTCAATAAAGCAGTTAACAGGATCATTCAAGAATCATGGCTCATAATATAGCCCCTCTTCCTAATGGTACACAAGTTGATGAGTACATTATAGACAGTGTGTTAGGCGGTGGTGGATTCAGCATTGTTTATAACGCACACTTAGTTTCTGATGATGTCCAAACAGTGATCATCAAAGAATTTATGCCAAAAAAACTGGCCGTTCGCGTCAATGAGACCGATGTCACCAGTTTGGATCCCTCTGCACCCGAGTCTTATAACAAAGGACGCAAACTTTTTTTTCAGGAAGCGAGCACACTTGCAACCCTAAAACACCCGAATATTGTTGATGTCACCAACTTTTTTCAAACCAATGGCACCGCTTATATGGTAATGAAAGATGAAAAAGGGGTTAATCTGCAGGATTATATTCGCAAATACAAAGGCAAACTCAGCGAAAAGCTACTTAGAAAGGTTTTCCCACAATTGCTCTCAGGGGTCAAACTGTTACACGACAAAGACTTACTTCATTTGGATATAAAACCCAGTAACATCCACCTGCGTCAAGGTGGCCGTCCCTTATTACTCGATTTTGGTGCTGTCAGAGAGAAAATGAAAACTCGCTTATACGATGCTCGAATTGTTGCTACGGCTGGCTTTGCACCGATAGAACAAGTCACCGAGCGTGGCTATATGGGGCCATGGACTGATATTTATGCCATTGGTGCGACAATGCGAAGCTGTATTGAAGGTACCCCGCCGCCGCCTGCAAACAAACGTAAAGATAATGATCCAATGAAACCTGCTGTCGCTGCCTTCAAAAGAAAATACAGTCAGGTTATTTTAGAAGCCATTGACTGGGCAATGGAGCCCGATCCACGGTTAAGACCTCAAACCTGTGATGAGTTGTTAGAGATGCTCAAACAGATGCCCGAAGAAGATGAAAGCAAATCACTATTAGAAAAATTAAGCTTTGAAAACATCGCCAATATTCTTCCCTGGGGCAAGCCTGGAAAGGATGATTTTTAAAGTTTTTTATCACTGTTTACCGATCTTATTGTCCATTAAAATAAAAGTAAAAAGCACTCTCTAGCTCACACCTTTAGAAACTAAAAATTCAGTATACGCCATATCCGTTTTTAAAATATGATTGGTCAACCATTCTTTTAAAAAAGCCATCACTTTAATACTAATAATAAAATCACCATCATTCATTTTTTGTTGTAGTTCGGTGACTTGCTTAATCAGAGACTCATGCTCATTTTTATGCGCTTGTGTTTCTGCATAACCGTATTGGGCAAACAAATCTTCTTCATAACCAAAATGTTTGACCGTATACACCGCAAGTCCATCAAAAATCTTTACCAGAACCTCATTAGCCTGACCTTCTGCCAAAGCATCATTTAAAGCATTAATCATATTGATTATCTTTTTATGTTGATCATCAATTGAATCAATTCCAACACTGAGTTGTTTGTTCCATTGAATCAGTGGCATTGAGCCTCCTCTTATTTAAAAATCTTATCTACAGGCTGTATTTTTTAAGCTGACAGCCACTTAATATGTTCTATTTAAAGAGTATGGTCGATTTAATAAAGAAGTCTACCTCATCATCATCATTATTTTGATCTTTGTCATTGTATTCAGAGGTATTTTCTTCATGGGCCATATCGCTACTCATTTCATCAATTTTAAAGTGTCTGTAGCTCAGTATAGGCAAAGCATTTAATTTTCTTTAAGCTTTTAAAAATGATCGGCACTGAATAAAACTTCATTCAGCCTATGACTTATAATTTGATGGTTGTTTGATATTTTTGGAAAAGATTGTTGCAGATAGAATTGATAGAACAAATCTCAACGTTTTTATTTAAGTGAAGAGTATCCAGACTTAGCAAATCAGTCTAAAGTGCTGCACCTCCACAATAAGACCCTTCTGTATGGATAACAACAACGCTCATTAAGAAAATCGGTATAGGCTTTAAGCACTTTACACAAAATCAAAACTTGGTAATATCCATACGGAAAATAAAGAACGAATTTAGATAAACAAACTCACATCAGCTTTAGAGGCTATAGGTAAGAAGCTGGCAGCACCCACCCACTCATTGACTTCATCAATGAATTCACCTTCTTTATAATTAAAGAGATCAACCGTCATCTGACAAGCCACCATGTTAACACCAGCTTCAATCGATAACTCTCTCAGTTCACCAATGCCTGCAACCCCTTTTGCTTTTGTCGTCTGTTCCATCATGACTGTTGCCATGTTTTCAAAACCAGGGATATTGGATGAAATCGCATTGGGCATATTGATATTGATATTTTTTAGCCATTGAGGGCCAAATGGCATCTTCATAGGCATAGCAGGATTGCCTAAAGGACTGACTTTTAACTGTAAGTCTTTTTTCAATAATTCCAAACCATAGAAGGTAAAGAAAATTGAAACATCCCAGCCAAGTGCTGCTGCAGTGGAAGCAAGAATAAAAGGGGGGTACGCCATATCCATGGTGCCTTTCGTGGCAATTATAGTCATGGAGGGTGTTTTTGTGTCCTCATGTTTTTGCAACTCTTCTTGAAATTTTTGATGAAACCAGGAATCGAGCTCTTCTGGCTTAATTAACAAGTTGTCAGCAATTGTTTCATTTTTTACAGTCAGTTCATTTGGCATCATTCTTCTCCTTTTGGACATTTAAGCATAATCTCCTAGTTACTAAGCGAGCAAACAACAAGATCGGTTTTATGCATCTATAATTCTTCTTTCAATTCACACATAGTAGACTGGTCGGTTATTATTTTAATAAAAGCAATGTGATGATACATTCCTGCCCATGATTAGACTTGTTTATCCGCAACAGCAATCATCAACTGACCAGTCAACTAGTAGTTAGTTTCAAAAAAGGTGACTACTTGAGTCACCTCATGGTTCAATTTAAAGCTCAATTCAAACTGATTGAAAGCACCCTATAGGCATTTTTAGCCTGGATTCTTTAGTCCCATTAACTTAGAGACATGTGGTAGTAACTTCTTCACCAACTCTGGGTCATTCTTCGTTTTAGCAACCAGTAATACGCCTTCACCATAGGCCAGGCAGACCTGAGCTAATTCTGAAGAATCCGCATTTTCATCAATTTCGCCTGCGGCTTTAGCATCATCCAGCACATCAACAAAAACATAAAAAATGGATTCAAATAAGGCTTCCACTTTTTTTCTGATTTCTTCATTCTGGGTACTCATTTCCAGAGCAATGTTTCCCATCGGACAGCCAAGTACATACCCGTATTCTTCTTTAAGTTGCACCTGGTACTGATACGCGTATTCAATAAAACGTTCAAATCGCTTCGATGGCGTCAAATCTTTAGCAAATGCGGGCAATAAGATGCTTTCAATCATTTGCATTTTAAGTTGTTCCAGCACTTCTACTGTTAATGCACTTTTTGAAGAAAAAAAGTGATAAAAACTCCCTTTTTGTACTTTTGCATCTTTGCAAATTTCTTGTACACCCACATCGCTATAACTTCTGGAATACATCAGTTCTTGTGCACTGTCCAGTAAACGCTGCTTGGTTTCTTGGCCTTTAGACATAGTTTTATTTTAGTTGACCGTTCGGTAAAGTCAACCCTTTTATTAAGTTTATATAAGAAAATAGAAATATACATACGTATTTCTATTAACAGAATGATATAATTTTACCACTATTTTAATTGATATATCTTAGAAATTTTATCTATCTAATTTACAGGAATCCTATTTTATGAGCTCTAGTGGTACTAAACGGCCTAGCAGTCGCGCCAATGATGAACAGCGTGTGGTCAAAATCACCCGAAACTACACCAAGCATGCAGAAGGTTCCGTCTTAATTGAAAGTGGTGAAACTAAAGTGTTATGTACCGCCTCTGTCGAAAATCGAGTGCCTGGATTTTTAAGAGGTAAAGGCCAGGGCTGGGTAACGGCTGAATACGGCATGCTACCGCGCTCAACAGGAAATAGAATGCGCCGCGAATCCTCAGCAGGAAAACAAAGCGGTCGTACAATGGAAATTCAACGTCTTATTGGCCGCTCTTTACGCGCTGTTATTGATTTGGAGGCATTAGGCGAGAACACCATTACTTTGGACTGTGATGTCATTCAGGCTGACGGTGGCACTCGTACGGCATCCATTTCGGGTGCTTATGTGGCTTTAGTGGATGCGGTTAATTATATGCTTGAAAAGCAAATGATAACAAAAAGCCCGATTCACGGTCATGTGGCTTCTATTTCGGTTGGTATTTATAATGGTGAGCCCGTTTTAGACCTGGACTACATTGAAGATTCCAACGCAGAAACGGATATGAACATTGTAATGAATGAGGCAGGTGGCTTTATTGAAGTTCAGGGGACAGCGGAAGGACATGCTTTTCAGCCCGATGAACTCACCGCCATGCTTGAGTTAGGTAAAAAAGGCATCGACCATATGATTGCCAAACAGTCAGAAGCCTTAGGCGAATAAAAAGATGAAAAAACGTTCCGATTAACAGAATAACACTCACTATAAAGCGAGAATTTAAAATGAGTTTGGATAAAAAAATTGTTTTAGCCAGTGGTAATAAAGGCAAAGTCAGGGAATTTGTCAAAATGTTCACCGATCTGGGATTAAATATTATCCCACAAACAGAACTTGGTGTGGGTGATATCCCAGAGACAGGTACAACATTTGTTGAAAATGCCATCATTAAAGCCCGTTATGCTTCTGAAATAACAGGGATGCCAGCCATTGCTGATGACTCAGGCATTGAGGTGGACTATCTTTGTGGTGTGCCTGGCATCTATTCGGCACGTTATTCAACCTTAGGCGGCGATAATGGTGAGTACGGTGGTGAGACAAAAGATGAAAATAATAATTTAAAGTTATTGGATGCTTTAAAAGACGTTGATGATGAGTCACTCCGCACTGCTCGCTACCAGTGCATTCTTGTATATATGCGCCACGCAGCAGACCCAACACCGATTATTTGTCAGGCAGCCTGGGAAGGCATTATTATGAAAGAGGAAGTAGGAGATAATGGCTTTGGCTATGATCCTTTGTTTTGGGTACCAGAACATAAAATGTCATCAGCTCAACTTGATCCTGATATCAAAAATGGAATGAGTCATCGTGGTAAGGCTTTACGCTTATTGCATGAAGAACTGACACAACTTTATAAAAAATAATGTTGAATTTTAAATGTTGAATATTGAATTAAAAGAAACAGCGCAAGCTTCAGAGCCTTATTCTCAAATTCAATATTCTGCATTTTCTTCAAAGCCTGAGGGAAAATGAAGCATCGTATTGCTTTTCGAGCTGCCCAAAAAGCCGATCTTTCTGAGCTCTTGAGCTTTCCTTTAACTCAACAGGAGTTATTTTATTTTTTTCCTTCTGCAACGTTTCCACTCACTTTAAAACAGCTTGAAAGACAGCTCTCTGAGCGTCATAAATCCACAGTGATGATTGAGCAAGACTCATTTCATAAAGAAACAATTATTGGTTTCGCTAATCTTTATAATGTCAAAAATAAGCGTATTGCTTTTATTGGTAATGTAATTATTAAGCCCGAAAAAAGAGCTCAGGGTTTAGGTAAAAAATTACTTGAGACAATGATCAATTCTGGATTCGAACAATTAAACCTCAATGAAGTTCATTTATCCTGTTATAAGGAAAACACAATTGCATTAATGTTTTATAAACGTCTGGGTTTCAAGGCTTATGCAACAGAAATTCGAAAAGATTTTAATGATCAGGTTATCGAGTTAATTCATCTAAGAATAAAAAAATAAGACCCAAATTTTTTAAAAACTGATTATGACATGCATCATTCTCAAGTGTTTAAGTCTTAAAGTTAATCTTGAAAAGTCATTGCAATACGTTGGAACTCATTTTGCAGTTGTTCAAAAGCATCAACAACATCAGGATCAAAATGCGTCCCCTTTTCTTCTATTATCAGATTTACTGCATTTTCATGCGTAAATGCAGATTTATATACACGTTTACTAATTAATGCATCATAGACATCAGCAATGGCCATCAGGCGTCCAGACACAGGAATATCTGTTCCTTTTAAACCATTGGGATATCCTTTCCCATCCCAACGTTCATGGTGGGTCAATGCGATTTCTCTGGCAATTTCTAAAAAAGAGGAGCTGCCTAATTCTTTTTCTGCCTGAAACAGTGCGTCGTGACCAATTTGAGAATGCATCTTCATCTGTCGCCATTCATCTTCATCCAACTTCCCAGGCTTTAAAAGTATTCTATCTGGCACTCCTACTTTGCCAATATCATGAAGTGGTGCCGATTTAAATAATAAAGAAATTGTTTTCTCATTTAAATAGGAACTAAATGCAGGATGTGTTTTAAGAAATTCAGACAACAAGCGAACATAGTGCTGCGTACGCCGTATATGATAACCTGTTTCGTTATCTCGTGTTTCAGCAAGTGACGCCATACAATAAATGGCAACATCTTGAGTTCTAGAAATCTCTAAAGTCCTTTCTTTCACTTGATGTTCAAGAAGTTTAGTCTGATCTTCAAGCACACGTCGTGCTTGAGTCAGCATTAAATGATTTTTTACACGACTTTTTACAATCGGTGGGCTCATGGGTTTTGAAATATAGTCAACAGCACCGACATCAAACCCTTTTATCTCGTCATCCACTTCACTTTTAACAGTCAAGAATATAACAGGTATACTTTGGGTTCTTGAGTCCGCTTTTAATTGACGACAGACTTCATAACCATCAATATCAGGCATCAACACGTCAAGCAAAATTAAGTCAGGCGGTGAGCTACTGAGCGCACGTTTTAAAGCCGACTGACCATTTTTAGCAACAGAAACTTGATAGTCATCCTGAAGCAAATTCACCAGAACATCAATATAAAAATTTTCATCATCAACAACTAGAATTTTTGGCACATGATCTTCCATTTAAGCTTCTCATTATACATTTTTTGATATTAAATCTCGGCTTAATATCCCTAAAGTGTTAATCGCATCATCATAATCATAATCATTAATTTGTTGTTCAAGTAGACTGAACAACTGTTTATCCAAATTATGCCCTAGTGAACTTACCATATTTTTAAAAAAATCCATAGCTTCAAGCGCTTTAGAGTCTCCCTCAGATAAGAGCGTTTCAAGTTTGTTGATCAAAATAGGTAATTCACAAGAACGAGTGATAGTAGAGCCTGCTGCCATTTTCGATCGACTGTGTTGTTCTGACGCTTCTCTTCCTGTTGCTTTTTGCTCAGTCACCGCATTCAACCCAGAAAAAACAATTTGAGCTTGTTCGCAGAATTTTTTTACCAATACTGTCCATTGTTCGTTAGCACCTTGATTTTCTCTTATAAAAATCTCAATGGTCCTTGCTATATCCTGTAAATCACGAGCACCAATATTACCAGAAACACCCTGAATGGTATGCACTAAGCGACGAGCTTCTTCAATCGAATTTGACTGAAACATTTTCTCTAGTTGATGACAACTGCCTGAATGATTTCGGTTAAAATCATTCAATAGCTTAAGAAATAACTTTTTATTCCCACCCACTCGTTTGAGCCCCCAGGATAAATCAATGCCTTGTAAATCATCGGGGATAACAGCTTCAGTTTCTTCTAAACCAGGGCCATAGACTGTTTCAGTTAGCTCTCCTTCCCCCAGCCATAGCATCAGTGTTTGCAACAGTTTTTCAGGATCAATGGGTTTTGATAAATAATCATTCATTCCTATATTGAGACAAATTTCTTTATCACCTTCCATTGCATGTGCTGTCATCGCAATGATAGGCAAATCAGTAAATCGCTCTTCAGAACGAATGATTTGAGTCGCTTCAAGACCATCCATACCTGGCATTTGGATATCCATAAGCACCACATCAAAATCCGTTTCATGAATTTGTTTTATAGCTTCATGACCATCATTTGCAATAATGACTAATAAACCAAAGCCTTCAAGAATCTCTCTGGCAACTTGCTGATTAATGCTATTATCTTCAACCAGCAATATTTTTCCTTTAAGGCGTCTTGTAAAGAAATTTTGACCTCTTCTTTGTTGGCGCACGATTCCTTTATTAACGACTTCTTTATTAAGTACGGACATGATTGTGTCAAATAAGGTCGATGGATTAATTGGCTTAATTAAGAAACCATCCAGCTCTGCTTTATCAGCCTGTTGCAACACTTCTTCTCGTCCATAAGCTGTAATTAAAACAATTTTAGGTACTGATTTCAATACCATTTTTGTTTGAATATAGTGTGCAGCATCAATACCATTCACTTCAGGCATTCTCCAATCTATCAGTACCAAATCAATTGATGTGGATGAACAGCCATCTTTCTCAAGTAAGAGTTGGTATGCTTCTTTTGCTGAATATGCAACATCAATCTGAAATGAAAATGATTCCAACATTTCTTGCAATACTTTTTGTGCCATTGGATTATCATCCACCAATAGAACACGTGTTTCTCTCAGATCGGGTTCAAGGCTATAGACTCGCTGACTGACACTTTGATTTTTCTGAAAGTTAATTTTAAAACTAAACGTGCTGCCTCTGCCAAGTTTGCTGGTCACTTTCAGGGTACCCCCCATGAGCTCAACAATTTGTCTTGATATGCTCAATCCAAGTCCTGTACCACCATGTTTTCTGCTAATAGAGCTATCCGCCTGTACAAAAGGATCAAATAAATGTTGAACTTTCTCAGGATCAATGCCAACTCCTGAATCACAGACAGAAAAATAGATTTCAACAATATTTTTATTGGTACGAAAAAGCTCAACTGAAATAATAACTTCACCTTTTTCAGTAAACTTAATTGCATTTTGAACCAAATTAACCAAAACCTGGCCCAGCCTTAATGGATCACCAATCAGAGCGTCTGAAATTGATAAATCACGTCTGAATAATATTTCAATACCCTTTTCCTCTGCTTTCAAATTGACCATATCGGATAAACTCTCTAGAACGTCGTCCAAATAAAACTCCGTTTGTTCTATTGTCAGTTTTCCAGCTTCAATTTTAGAGAAATCTAAAATATCATTAATAATACCCAGTAAATTATGAGCAGAACTCTTTACTTTATCAATATAGTCAAATTGCTTATCATTTAAGTCGGTTTGTAATGCCAGATGACTCATACCAATAATGGCATTCATTGGCGTACGGATCTCATGACTCATATTAGCCAGAAAATCACTTTTGAACTGGCTGGATAACTCTGAGGCTTCTTTGGCTTTCTTTAGAGCTTCTTCCATTTTTATTCGCTCAGTCAAATTCACAAACATCCCTAAATTCAATTTTTGCGAACCTAAACGAATGGGTATCGCTGATAACAGGCCTGTGACAATATCACCCATGTCCGTGCGAAAATGAACTTGAATGTCTTTTGCCATACCTTTTTCTTTAAGATTTTTTAAAACAAATTTTCTCTCTTCAATATCATCATAAAACTCGCCCATATTTCGACCAACAATCATGTTACCCTGAGTTTTAAGCTCTTCAGCAACATACGGATTTGCTTTTATTATCACTCCCTTCGCATCCGATAAAACAATTGCAAGAGGAATGGCATTAATCATTTTATTTAATTGTTCTTCACTCTGTCTAAGTTGTTTCTGCTTACGTTTGATATAAAAAATCCAGATAAGACTCAAGCATAATAAAAATGATGCGCCTATAATGATCCGTTTAACAAGTGTATTATCCACATTTACATTGTATTTTACAGACAGCCATTTTCGTCTTATCTGAGCTTTATCTTCAATAGAAAGTGTTTTAAGAAATTTATTTAAAATTGAAACCAGTTCAGGCCAATCTTTCCTAACGCCCATTTTTAGTTCATAGGTATAAGGCGTTGTACCACCTACTTTAATATTTGTCAGTCCATATTGGGACAGTAAATAACTGCCAACCGTTAAATTTCCAACATAAGCATCCACCAGACCCAGAGATAGTTTTTCCAGTGCTTCTTTGGTATTTTCAACTTCCATCAAGTTAATATCAGGATAATCTTGTCGTAAATATTCTTCTGTCACATAAGACTTTTCAACCGCCACAACTTTACCGTTAAGATCGGGTAACTCTGTAGTGAAGCTTTGCTTATCTCTCACAAAAATAACAAAAGGAAAATTAAGATAGGGATCTGTAAAATTAAGAAATTGTTCACGCTTTTCAGATTGCATTAGAGCGGGAATGATATCGATTTTTTTATTTTTTGCTTTTTCTATCACCTGCTCCCAGTTTTGATTTTTGACTGGTGCCATGTTCAGGTGTAATGAACGAGATATCACCTTAATATATTCAGACGATAAGCCCTGATAAACACCATCATTATCAATGAATTCAATGGGAGGCCAGGAGTTATCAATCCCTAAATGGATATCAGGATGTTGATCTAACCATTCAAGTTCCCTCACCGTCAGATTAAGCTTCTTTGATATGCCCTGAGACAATTTTGAAATGCCTAACCAGTTCTGATAAATTATATTACGCTGTTCTATATCAATTTCCCATAGTGCTTTGTTCAATATTCCAACTAATGGTTTCCAGTCATCATCTCTATGAACAGCAAATCGTTGTGGTGCTGGCCCTAAATCAGGCTCCCCCGTAAATTCAATATTAGAAATTTGATTTTCCTGCATAATCCATTGAGCAACAGCCCCATTACCAATATAAGCATCTGCATCTCCCCAGGAAACTTTTTTTAATGCTTCAAGTGTCGAGTTAACGGGTTTAAGCTGAATTCGAGGATACATTTTTTGCAGTTGCTTCATCGTAGAAAAGCCACTTTCGATTGCAACAATTTTATCGAACAATTCTTCAGCTGAACGATAGGACTTTGCCCCTTTTTTTGAAATAATGACTTTTTGGACAGTAAAAAATGAGTTACTAAACCATAGCTTTTGAGCACGCTCTGGCGTTTTAACAACTGAACTAGCCAGTTTAAGTTCACCACTACTGACTTTTTTCAACATTTCCTTGAAAGTTGGACCTGTCACAATATTAAATTGAATGCCCAGATGCTGCTCAATTTTTTCAATAAATTCATGGGCTATCCCCGAATGTCTGCCATCACTGTTCATAAAATCGATGGGAGGCCAATTACCATCAACGCCAATATCGATGACAGGATGAGTCTTTAACCAAAGCTTTTCTTCATCACTGAGTCCATTTTTTTTTCTGATTAATAATTGCTTTAGTGCTAATTTATTGGCTGTTTTGCCCTGCCAATATTGTAAAATTACACGTCGATCTTCATTCTTTATCAGGGATAAGTTTTGATTAATGATATTCAATACAGAGGCATTACCTTTGCGCACAGACGCTTTATAATTACGGGTATATAAATCAGGTTTCAGCTTTTTATAGTTTTGACCATTAAAACCAGGATCGGATTGCATTTTTTGGGTTAAATAATAATTTAAATAAAGAGGCTGAGTCACAAATCCCTGAATATCTCCTTTCTGTGCAGCACTGAACATTGCCTTATAACCATCAAATAGAGTCAGTTCTAATTCAGGATAATGCTCTCGTATATAATGTTCATGAAAGCTGCCTCGCGTGACTCCCAAAGAATGTGATTTAAAATCATCAATCGATTGAATTGACTTGAGTGAGGCCTGATAAAAAATATGGTAGGGGCTATCAATAATAGGCTTGGAAAAATCAAGGAATTCTGAACGTTTTTTACTTTCAAATAAGCCTGCGTTAATATCGGCTCTTCCATCAGCCACCATTTTCTGTGCTTCATTATTATAAGCACCCATAAAATGCACAGGAATCCCTGATTTAATTGACCACAGACGCCATAAATCGATTAAGATGCCATCAGCACGACCTTCTTCATTTTGAAACTGCATGGGCGCACTATCAAGGCGATAGGCGATCTTTAGCCCCTCATCCGATAGAGTTTCTGCAAGTAAATTATTTGAAATTAAAATGAAGAGGAAAAGGAGAGTTGATAGAGGGGGCAGCCTCAATGACCCATAAATTTTGGACGTTTTTTGATAAAACGTGTTGAAAATAAAAACAACCTTCATTATTTATCTCGTTTTTAATGCGACTAAAATAATAAAAGTATAGGAAAAAAATGCTTTAAATGCCAAATTTTCCTATCAAAGAAGCCATCAGCTCATCAAAAGTCATAAACTGACTCTTTAGATGAGTTTTGAAAAACGCTGCGTTTCTTCATCAGGTTTGATATAACGATCAAATACCATACAGATATTTCGAATCAATAAACGTCCCCGAGAAGTCACTTCAATGGATTGTTCATCCATTGTAATCAGGCCATCTTCAACCATTGTTTTATAGCGTTCTAATTCAGTTGAAAAATAGTCACTGAACTGAATGCCAAAGTGCTTTTCAACCTCAGCAAAGCTTAATTTAAAGTGGCAGATAAGCTGCATGATGGCTTCACGACGAATCAAGTCATCATTATCAATTTCAACCCCTCTAAAGATGGCAAGTTCACCTTTATCAATCTGAGCATTATATTCATCCATAGTACGTGCATTCTGAGCAAAACTATTGGCAATCGTACCAATTGAAGTAATACCAATACCGACCAGATCACATTCAGCGTGTGTCGCATAGCCCTGAAAATTTCGATAAAGCTCACCATTTTTCTGAGCAATGGTCAGTTCATCATCAGGTTTAGCAAAGTGATCCATACCAATATA
>JADGEK010000105.1 GCA_016744395.1 Gammaproteobacteria bacterium
CCTGCAAATTGTACTGGCCGATCGCGTTTTGGATCAGTGCCAAATGTCTCGTAGTCATGCCAGTATAAAGTGTTGATTTGGTTTGCTCTATGGACACTTTTGTTATGCATTATTTATTTCTTCAAGTTCAAGGGTTATTTCTTTTCAGATTTTTCTTGTTCAGCCAGTGCTTCCGCCCAGGGATCGGTTTCTTCAGCCTGTGCTGCAGAATCTGCTTCAGAACTTGCTTGTTCAGCTAAAGCATCAGCCCAGGGATCAACCTCGTCTTCATCTGTATCGCTTGACGCCTCTGCGCTTGCTTGTTCTGCCAGAGCATCAGCCCAAGGATCGGCTTCTTCCTCCTTAGGCTCTGCTTCAGCTTCAGGAGTGGATACCGCTTCAGCTGTGGCTTGTTCTGCTAGCGCATCTGCCCAAGGGTCTCCCTCAGTTTCATTGCTGTCTTCTGGTGTTGCTTCTACTTCAGCTTCAGCATTTGCCTGTTCAGTGAGTGCATCAGCCCAAGGATCGTCCTCGGGTGTTTCTGGCTCTGGTGTGTCTTGAGTTGCGGTGGAAACCTCTGTATCTTCAAGGTTGATGGCATTGGATTCATCATGGGAGGGGGTGGGAGCATTATTGCTTACATCTTCATCTAAAGCATCAAGATCCATATTGAGCTCATCGTTGATACCTAAGTTGACTGCTGTGCTATCATCAAGTGTACTATCATTGGTTGCTAAATCAGAGCTGCTTAAATCAAAACTTTCGACTTTATCGTGTTCGTCGTTAGCATTTGGGGCAAGTTGACTGGGATCGGTGTCTTGCTCTAGTCGTGTATCCCGCAAATAAATAATTGCTTCAAGTAACTTTTGAGCGTTAGATCCAACTTCCTGACCTGTTTTTTTACCATGCTCTGTCATGAGTGCTGTGATGGTTTCCAGAGCTTCAAACAAGTGTTCATTGAGTTCAGTATTTTTTAATCGCAGTTCTGATAATTCTTTTAAGTGTGCCTCATTTGATTCAGCCTGTTCACGAGCTAAAATGGTTGCAGTGGCAGTTTCTTCACTTTTGTCCATTTCAGTGACAGCTTCTTCTGGGGCTTGGGTCACTGTGACTGCCTGTCCTGAGCCACTTGTTTTGAGGAAAATATCATTATTGTCGGTAATGTTATCAGAATAATCTAACAGGCGATAAGTATCATGGCGAAGATAGAGAGTGACAAATTCTTTAATGATGGATTTTTCATTAGTAAAGAGCTTTTCAGCTTGCTCATCATTGTCACCTTTGAAGCCAATCATCTTTAAATGCTTTTTTAGAGCTGAAATGCGTTCTTCTTTGCTGCCAGTGTAGTTGCTAATGAGTTCATTAACGGCATTAAGATCTTTTCGTTTTGCCTTGGCATTAAAAATGATTATCACTATCAAGATTAAGAATAAAACAATACTGGCTTCTGCTGTGAGAATAAATAACTTAGGGATTAAAGCTTCCATTATTCGAGTTCTCCTGTCATCTCATCATAGGCTTGTTCACGAGCATTTTTCCATTTACGGTAACCAAAGAAGCCTGCGACACCAAGAATAATATTAACAACGAGAGCAATTATGATTCCCATAAGCCAGTCTGGTTCTTCTGTTTCTTTAATGTTTTCCTCTATAACTTCCTCTATGAGCTCTTCTTCTTGAGGTATTTCTTCAGCCATTTGTTCGGGTTGTAAGAGTAAATTATCAAATGTGGGCAGGTTGAGTTGAATAGCTTGTGATGTATAGTCAATCGGGCGACCTGTTCGTGTGTTAGTCTGCATGTGAATGATAATATGGTAGTCATTGTCTGGATCCAATGAGTCACTTTCATATGACCATTCTAAAACTTTGGGATTGGCTTGTTGAAAATTGATTGTTTCACCTGCATCATCATCCTGTAGTTTATCGCCCGCAATTAAGGACGCTGTCATTTTTATTTTTCGAGGATTAATAAACTCAATGTTTGGGCTGACTAAGATTTGATGGACGTTTTTATTCTCTTTTTGCTGCTGCTCAACTCGTGTGCTGAGCAGTTTAATATCTTGTACCATAACGGAATGATTAATTTCTCGTTGTAAGGTTTCTGTACTGGCCTGGAAAGTAAACTGATTCTTGCCAATCTTGAGCGTTTTACTGATTTGGACATTAAATAAACCATCATGGGCGGCAATATCTCCGCGTAATCCATTGTCATGCAAAAACCAACGTTTTTTAATTTTTTCTTTGCTTGCTGATGGGCTTATATCGTTTTCAGGCTCTTGATCCACTAAGGATCCTATATCCGTTAAAGATTCCTTCTGTACCGCAGACATGGAGATGAATTGTAAAAAATTATCATCAGTAATTTTATTATTATCATCGGTCATAAAGAGAGCAACGTTTAGATTTTCACCCAAAAAAAGGTTGTTGGGCATACGATTGGTTTGAATTTGAAGATTTGTAACCACTAATACTCTATTGTCAGGATCAGTCTGAGCATTGATTGACCATTCACCTTGCTTCGGTTTAGAAATAGTGATGAGATCATAATTTTTCTCAGATTGCCATTTGACATAGGATGGTGCATTTTTTTGTTTATATTTTTTATTATCAGGTTCAATGACTTCTGTGGGTCTGGCATTCTGAGGTTTAAAAACCAGAAGAGTTAACTCAAGGATGGATTCATCAATTAAAAACTTGTTATCCACTAAAGGCACTGTATCTGGCTGAGTGGTTTTTTCAAATAATCGCAGAAAAATTCTTTCCAGTTGTTCTGCACTATCAGTTTGTTCAAAGCCACCATCAGTTTTTGTGGAAAGCTCTTTCAAAAAAGCATGATCAGCATTTTTGGATAGGGCGATGGTATGGATATTGGCACCTGTTTTTTGTATTTCAGGTAACATTTGTTTGAGCAAACGACCGCGTTCCTGTGTATTCTTTACATCATCTTTGCCGATATCAATCATGCCATCAGTTAAAAGTATAATGCTTCGCTGATTAAGTTTTGAGGGTTTTTTTCCCCAGTCTGCAACAGCAGCATCTAATGCCAGGCCAATATTAGTAAAGAGATCTCGAGAATGAATTTTTTTGCTTGCCAATTGAGCATTTTTCTTCCATTTTTCGTTGGCCAAGCCGAGCGGTACTATTGGGGTTGCACTCGTGCCAAATGTCCAAACTGCAGCACTTGCATTGTGAGGTAACAGCCCAACGAGCAAGCGTAATGCAGGCAAGCGAAGATTTTTTGGGTCATTTTTTTTCATACTGCCTGAAACATCAATGAGCACACGAATATCACTGCCTTGTTTCTGCTGTTCTAATGGTGGGGCAGCGATAACAGCAGAGGACAGACTCACACAAAATAGAATGAGAAATAGAATGGTCTGAAGTAAAACCCTTTTTTTTGCTAATGCAGATGTCAAAAGCATGTAGAAACCTTAATGTTCAAAATTGTTGAGTCTGTATTGATTCATCGTTATTATTCGTTATATCGGCCAAAGATTCAAAAGCTTAACATTATCCTAAATTGTTGTGCAGTCTTTCTTTTTTCATAATGGTTTCTTTTACAGAGTGTTTTATTAATTTTAGATTGATTTAAGAATATATCCAATATTTTTAATACTTACTTTTAGACGCTGTTTTAAGAAGAATGCGATAGCAGGTTAAAAATAAGAGACCAACAGAAAAAGTGCCAGCAAAGTAGCATACTGTAATTTCAATGAAAACCTTATATTTTTCGATTTTTATCTTGTTCAATATCAGGTATATTCAATAATTAGAATTTTTTTTTCAAGAATTAATGACGAGCAGGCTGAACAAGGCTAAAATAGTCTATTAATAATGATAAGTAATGGTAGATCATATAATGAAGCGAGTAGTTGTGACTGGAATGGGCATTGTTTCGTGTCTGGGCAATAATAAACAGGCCGTTTTAGAATCCCTTCGCAGTGGTACATCTGGAATTCAATTTAAAGAAGAATATGAAGAACGGGGCATGCGCAGCCATGTGGCGGGTAGTATTCATATTGACCTGGATGAATTTATTGATCGTAAAGTTAAACGATTTATGGGAAATGCATCTGCATATGCTTATATTTCGATGCAGCAGGCCATAGAAGATGCAGGTTTGTCTGAAGAAGACGTATCAAACCCAAGAACTGGATTAATTGCAGGTTCTGGAGGTGCTTCTTCAGAGAATCAGGTGTTAGCCGCTGATATTATGCGTGAGAAAGGAATTCGCCGAGTAGGCCCTTATATGGTCCCCAGGACCATGGCGAGTACTGTTTCTGCCTGTTTAGCAACCCCATTTAAAATAAAAGGGGTTAACTATTCCATCAGTTCAGCCTGTGCAACCAGTACCCATTGTATTGGTAATGCCGTCGAACAAATACAATTTGGTAAGCAGGACATTGTTTTCGCGGGTGGTGGAGAAGAAGAACACTGGACTCTTAGCATGTTATTTGATGGCATGGGAGCCTTGTCCAGTAAATACAATGAAACACCTCAAACGGCTTCAAGACCCTATGATGAAACTCGTGATGGCTTTGTGATTGCTGGCGGTGGCGGTATGCTGGTTCTGGAAGAACTGGAGCACGCAAAAGCCCGTGGTGCCAAAATTTATGCTGAAGTGACGGGTTATGGGGCTTCATCCGATGGTGTGGATATGGTTGCGCCCTCAGGAGAAGGTGCGGTTCGCTGCATGCAGCAGGCATTAAGCACGATTGCTAAGCCTGTTGATTATATTAACACCCATGGTACGAGTACTCCCGTGGGAGATGTCAAAGAAATTCAAGCAATTAGAGAGGTTTTTTCCTCTATTGAAAGTGGAATTCCACCTTTGAGTTCGACCAAGTCGCTGACAGGGCATTCTCTAGGTGCTGCAGGTGTTCATGAAGCAATATACTGTTTACTGATGATGGAAAATAACTTCATTTGTGCTTCAGCGAATGCGGAAGTTGTGCATATGGATGAAAAAGTGTCAGATATGCCCATTGTGACCGAAATGAAAGATAACCAGCAACTGGATACAGTTATGAGCAATAATTTTGGTTTTGGTGGTACAAATGCATGCCTGGTTTTACAGAAACTCGCTTAAAGCCAGATATAATAATATGAGTTTCTGACATGCTTTTTAAAGGACAAAAGATAATAAATAACAAAGTAAAATTGGGGTCAAATAGTCTGTGAAGAGTTTTATTGGGGGAATAATATGAGTGGCTCTAATGCAACGGTTCTGGTCGTTGATGATGAGCCGTTTAACCTTGAGATTATAGAAGAATACCTTGACGGTGAAGGTTACATTCTATTTACCGCGGAAGATGGTCTGGATGCATGGAATCAGCTGGAGGAAGACCCTGAAAAATTTGATGTGATTTTATTAGATCGTATGATGCCAAAATTGGATGGAATGGAAGTCCTGGCAAAAATAAAAGTCCACAGGAGACTAAAATCCACTCCCGTTATTTTACAAACGGCAAAAGCGTCTCAGCAAAATATTATCGAAGGCATGAATTCAGGAGCTTATTACTATCTGACGAAACCCTTTGATGATGAGATGTTACGTTCTATTGTTAGAACCGCAATAGAAGATAAAATGCGTTATGACCTACTGACCTCGGAACTAGAAGGGAGTGTCAGGGGCTTGAGCAGCCTGCAGGAAGCTTATTTTGAGTATCAAACCATTGATGATGCGAATGACTTAGCAAAAGTGCTTGCCAATGCATGTGCTTGTCCTGATAGAGTGGTTACAGGTATTTCTGAGTTATTAATCAATGCAGTAGAGCATGGTAACCTTGAAATCTGTTATGAAGAAAAGTCAAGTCTGGTAGCAAAGGGTAAATGGAAAGAAGAAGTGAGCAAGCGTTTGCAATCTCCAGAACATAAAGATAAAAAAGTGCTCGTGTGGTTTCATCGTCATGGTTCGGTCAATAAAATTTTAATTCAGGATGAAGGTGATGGCTTTGAGTGGCAAAACTATCTCGAACTTGATCCGCAAAGAGCATTTGACTCTCATGGCAGAGGTATTGCAATGGCTAAGATGATGAGTGTCGATGAGATAAACTACCAGGGTTGTGGTAATAAAGTTGAAATTGTTGTTCAGGGAGAAATAACTTAAAACTCTCAATATTACAAGCTCTTAGGTTTATAGCTTAGCCTTTTTATTGTAAAGCTTGTTGATATTATCTTGAATCGAGTTAATGACATCCTCCATTGGCAGACCTGAGTTTTGGCTAAATCTCTGAAGATGTTTCTTTATAATTTTAAACATGAGTTCAGAATGTTGGCTGAGTGTCATTTCATTGATCAATGATTTAATTCTTGACTCTGCTGCACCTGTTAGTAATGCGATTATATCTTTTACTTTATTGGATTGCCTGCTGTTTTCAATGGGCATATTTTTAATTAATAGTGAAATATGTGGATGAGTGAAGACTGTGTTTGAATCAAAATCAAAGACAGGGCCTGTGTTTGTTGTTTGTTCAAATAACGAATTCTCTAGTGGGGAAATTTTATTTTTAGTTGAGAAACTACTTATATTTGAATCCATTCTGAGTTGAAATACACAGTTTATACCTAATTTTTGACAGGACCTTATTAACAATTCCCCTAATTGATTAAGAGGGTAATCTGCACAGCAAGCACTTAAAAACTGAATAATAACTTCTGACTCATCATATTCTCGGGTAGAGGTGTTTTGGGAAACTGTTTCTTCGTGTTTATGCTGATTAATCGTTTCTTCAATTTTTACTTCAAGTTCCAGGTGATTAAATGGCTTAATAATATAGTCATAACCTCCCGCGATATAGGCTCTTGTTTTGTCTTCAAGAGAACCTCTGGCAGAAACAAAAATAATGGGAATATTCTGCGTGTTGATCTCTTTTTTTAGCTCTCGACAAGTATCATAGCCATTCAAGCCCTCCATAGACACATCCAGAAGAATTAAGTCAGGTTGAATGCTGTCAATTTTTTCTAAACATTCTTCTCCAGAAGAAGCTAGAACAACGTCAAATTTTGTGTTGAACAATTCTTCAACAATTGCCTGGTTGATTGGTTCATCATCAACAGATAAAATTTTATGCATAATTGAATACTTTAGTTTTACGGCTTTTAATTGTAAATAAAGAAAAGATAAATGTTATCTGATTTCTTACTTTATACTTCTTTAGTTTGAGTGATGAGTGGGATACTGAAAGAAACAGTCGTTCCTTGTCCAAACACACTCTGTGCTCTAATGATTCCGTGGTGACCTTCAATGATTTCTTTACAGATGGCCAGTCCAAGGCCTGTGCCTCCAGCACCAGTATTGGTTTTACTGCTTTGAGCAAATTGATCGAATATGGTTTCTAATTCATTAACTGGCACACCCACTCCTTCGTCTTTAACATCGACTCTGATTGCTGATTGCTTATTAATCAAACGCTGATCAGAACTCTTCTTATCTTCAATTGTCGTGTATGAAAATGCAATGGTGATCATTGAGTCTGGATGTGAAAATTTAATGGCATTGGACAGTAAATTATGGACAACTTGAGTAATTCTTTCTTTATCGCAAGCCACAGTGGTATCAATTTCATTTCCAATCATCTTAATACTTAATTTTTTTTCAGCAAATAAAGCATTGAGATCGGATATGACCAGAGAAACTAAACCATCTAAAGAATGATAGGTCATATTAAAATCCATTTTATCAGCTTCTAATTTGGATAGATCCAATAAATCATTCAGTAGAAGTAATAAGCGTTCGCCACTTTGATGAATTCGGTCAAAATAGTTATATAATTTTTCCCGAGGACTTTTGTTACTGTTTTTTAAACCAATACTGGAAAAACTTAAAATTCCATGCATTGGTGTACGTAATTCATGTGAAATATTAGCAAGAAACTCAGACTTTGAATGGTTTGCTCTTTCTGCATTTTCTTTTGCCAGTTTCAAGTCAGCAGTTTGCACACTAATGAGCTCTTCTAAATGGCTGCGGTTTCTGTTTAATTCACGTTCAGCATTTTTTCTCATTGTGATATCACTATGGGTACCAACTGCTCTCAGTGGTTTTCCTTTTGAGTCAACTTGTACTATTTTTCCTCGGTTTAATATCCATTTATATTGTCCTGTGCGAGTTTTAAAGCGGTATTCAATTTGAAAAAAATTGGTTTTGCCTTTTTTTATAGATTCATATAGCTGATAGACTTTCTTCTCATCTTTAGGGTGTAATAATTTATTCCAGGCTTTAAGCTCATTTGGAATTTCACCGACACGATAGGCCATCATCGTGGACCAGCGAGGGCTGACATACAGCTTACCTGTTACCATATCAATGTCCCATAAAGCATCATTACTGCCTTCAAGAGCAAATTTTAGTCGCTCCTGGCTTTCTAATAAGGCATCTTGAGTTTCATTTTTACCCATTGCTTCTAATTTAAGCAACTCATTGGCTTTTCGCAAATCCAGAGTGCGTTTGAAAATTTCATCCTCAAGGAGATCTTGATTTTCAGTGAGTTCTTTTTCAACTAAGAGACGATTATCGTCTTCGCGAAATAACTTAATTAGAAAAGCAATGGATACCAAAGTCAAACAAGTAAAAAGAATGGCGGCGTAGAACCATTGAGAAATGATATAGTCTTTAATGAAATCAGCACGTGAATAAGCAGAAATTGACCAATCCGTCCCTTTAATAGGGGCTTGAAATAGGCGCAGTTGTCGGCTTGTATAATTCAGTTGGGAACCCAAAAGTTGACTGTGTTGTATGCCATCAGAACTGATAATAATCTGATCTGGGGATTTCTTGTGAGTGATTAATAAAGTTTGATTTGAAAGCTGGCTGTGTTTAATGATGTCAACCAGTGCATCTACCTTAAAATGGACAAAGAAAATAAAGATTTTTCCATCATCATCATACAGAGTATTACGAATATCAAAATGAAAGTTATCTTCTTTTTTACCATGTAGGGTGATAGGAATGCCTATTTTTTCACTCTTAAAGATAGAATTGAGTTCGGTTCGGCAGATAGGGCCAATTTTTATCGATTGTTGGGATATAAGAGGTATACCATCAGAGCTGATAAGATTATAGGTGAAATAATTAGGGAAATGTGTGGCTATCTCAAAAGAAAGACGATCAAGAATTTTATCATTCTCTGAGATTTCAAGAAGTTTTAATAATTCAGGTCTAAATAAATGGGTGAATGTATCAAGAGAGGCTTGTTTTTGTTGCAAATACTGTTCAATACTCTCCCTGGCACTATTGGCTGATGTAATTCCCAGCTGGCTTTGATAATCGTCAAACTTGTCAATGTTCTTAAGTGTCGACCAGACAATAATATTAGCAAAAGAAACCATAAATAAAGAGACAAAGATAATCGCTGTTTTTCGGCTATCACTGATGCTTCGATGGGAAGAAAGGTAGTAGATAATACTTAAAATAATGACTAAGATACTGAATATAATAAATAATGTACTGCTTGAAAAAAGAAAATCAGATGCAGCTAAATTCTTATCAATGACAGATATTACCGTATCAAATAATGATACAGTTTCTTTTTGATTTGTTTGTTGGCTTTCTATAGTTGCTGTTATTTCAGAATCCAGAGCGAAAGGATTCTGAGCAAACAATAGCAAAAGGACCAACATCAATAAGCGGATGGATTTTATTAGCATGAATGATAGAGTGTTATTATAACTTTCTTGATGAATTTAATTAAAGCACATGAGTAAGCGAAACAAAAGGAACCTGTTAAATTCCAGTATTTCCCACTCATTTTTTATGAAAGAGTGGTTCATGGCTCAGCCTCTTAGTGAAAGAATAGGCCAACTATGATCTGTGGCATATTTCTCCAATAAGGCATCAGGATCAACGGCAACAGGGTGGGTGACTTTTAATAATAGAGGCAAATCATTGATGGAATCACTGTAAAAATGACTGTTATCTAAAGAGTAGTCATTGTGTTTCAGCCATGCTGAAAGGCGTTCAACTTTTCCTTCTTGAAAGCAGGGTATGCCTGAGACTTGCCCTGTGTATTGATTATTTTTTTGTTCTGGCATAGTCGCAATAATATCATCTACGCCTAATTTTTGAGCAATGGGTGCTGTAACAAAGTGATTTGTGGCGGTAATGATCAGCAAGAAATCTGCATCCTGTCGATGCTTTTTCAATAAAGCATCAGCCTTTGGCAACCAGATAGAATTAATCTTGCTGTGCATAAACTCATGATGTAACTCAGTAAGAGTTTCAATAGAGTGTTGACTTAAAGGAGCCAGACTGAATTTAAGAAAATCATAGATATCAAGAGTGCCAGCTTTGTATTCATCATAAAACCGCTGATTTTCGCGTTGATATAAAATGGGATTAACTAATGCTTTCTCAACTAAGAATTCGCCCCAAAGATAATCACTATCACCGCCTATTAAGGTGTTATCCAGATCAAATATTGCTAAACTCACTTGTTTTACCCACATTTTTTCGAAATGAGATTGATTTTACCACTTTTCTTGAAAAAAACAGTGATATAATTTATCGTAAATTTAGTAAATGGTTTATTTTTCTAGTTCCCTTTGTATAAGGGCTTGACTGTACGGTGTGTGATTTTGATTGATTCTGATGGTTATAGAGCAAATGTTGGTATCATCATCTTTAATGATGATGGCAAGCTCTTTTGGGCTCGAAGAATTGGTCAAGATGCCTGGCAGTTCCCTCAAGGAGGGATCGCTTACGCTGAATCTCCAGAACAAGCTGTTTATAGAGAACTTTGTGAAGAAACGGGTCTTAAAGAAGAAGATGTGCAAATTGTTGCACAGACAGAAGGATGGTTAAAATACAACCTACCAGAGCATTTGGTACGTCGCTATAAACGTCCAGTCTGCATTGGACAAAAACAAAAGTGGTTCATGCTGCGTTTATTAGCAAAGGATGAATCTGTTTCACTTGCTCATAATAAGAGACCTGAATTTGATGTATGGAAGTGGACTGATTATTGGACACCATTAAATGAGGTTATTTCATTTAAACGAGAAGTGTACAAGCAGGCACTTGAATTTTTTGAACCGACAATGTTAAAACAAAAGCTAAAAAACGAATAAAACTAAGTTATTAATAAAGCGAAGCTATTAATAATACTAAGTTAAAGAGGATCTGCAAATACAGGCCTTGGAACCTTTATTATTCAGTCGAATATTAAAGGTTCCAAGGCCTAATTTTAGGGAGAAGGATTTTTTATGTTGCAAACTTTGCGGCGTATTGTTCAGGAAGTTAATTCAACTCGGGACCTTAGTCTGGTCCTGGAAATCATTGTTCGAAGGGTAAAAGAAGCCATTGATGCAGATGTCTGCTCAATCTATTTGTTTGATGAGAATGAAACAACGTTTACTCTTATGGCGACAGATGGTCTTAATTCAGAGCTGGTTGGACAAGTGCAAATGGCACATGGTGCAGGGCTAGTGAGCCTTGTGGCACAAAGAGCCGATCCTCTAAACCTTGATGATGCCCAGGAACACCCTCGTTTTAAACTCTTTACTTCTTTAAATGAAGAGTGTTATCACGGCTTTACTGGAATTCCAATTACCCACCACCGTGAAGTTTTAGGCGTGCTTGTTGCTCAATCTGAGTCACGAGTTCGTTTTTCCCAGGATGTTGTCAATTTTCTTGTCACAATAGCAGCACAACTAGCGGGTTCAATTATCAATGCTCAGGCGACCAGGCAGATCCCTGTTTATTCAACACAAGATGTTTCTAAAATTCGTCAAGACTATCGTCCCATGAGCGGGCAACCTGGCTCCTCAGGCGTTGCAGTGGGAAAAGCTGTTTCTATTGCGTCATCAGTGTCTCTTGGTGCCGTACCAGATAGACCCGTAGAGAATATTGACGATGAAATTAATATTTTTCGAAGTGCCCTGGAATCTGTACGAAAAGATATAAAATCTCTTTCTTTTCAGCTGCTTTCAGATGGCTTACCCACAGAAGACGTCGCAGTTTTTGATGCTTATCTTTTAATGCTGGATTCAAATACTCTAATCGAAAGTACAATTAATAAAATAAAAAGGGGTAACTGGGCTGCTGGTGCTTTGCGTGAAACTATTTCTGAACACATAGAACTCTTTGGTGAGATGGATAATCCCTATCTACAAGAGCGTGCCAAAGATATCAGAGACTTAGGGCAGGGTATTTTTAATCAAATGCAGGGAATTAATGATCTACCTGTTGATAAATTGTCCAATGATACCATTATCGTTGCGGAAGACATTTCTGCCACTTTACTTGCGGAAATTGCAAAAATTAATATTTCAGGCATTGTTCTAAAAAGTGGTTCAAGAACTTCTCATGTTGCCATTTTAGCTAGAGCTATGGGTATTCCAACTGTGGTTGGTGTGAGTGAACTGCCAATTATGCAACTGGATGGCAGCCAATTGGTTGCTGATGGCTATAGTGGCAAAGTCTATATTTCACCGCCTGAGCATATCATCAAAGAATATTCACGCTTAATATCTCAGGAAAAAGAGCTTTCTCAAGAACTCCGAGAGTTAACTGATAAACCAGCCACAACGCTGGATGGCATAAATATCCCTTTGTATGCCAATACAGGCTTGGTTGCAGATATTACCCCGAGTAAAGAAAGTGGTGCAGAGGGTATTGGTCTCTATAGAACAGAATACCCCTTTATGATCCGCCAGCGCTTTCCTGGTGAAGAAGAGCAGAGCAAAATTTATGGGGAAGTCATGACGGCTATGGCTCCAAAGCCTGTTGTTTTGAGAACGCTTGATATTGGTGGTGATAAATCGTTAAGTTATTTCCCTATCGAAGAAGACAACCCATTCCTAGGTTGGCGTGGCATTCGAGTCACATTGGATCATCCAGAAATTTTTATGATCCAATTACGGGCAATGTTGCTTGCCAGTAAAGGCTTGAATAACTTACAAATACTCTTCCCTATGATTAGTACAGTTGGCGAAGTGGAAGATTCAATTAAATTACTCGAACGGGCTTACGATGAATTATTGGCTGAGGGACATAAAATAAATAAACCTAAAGTGGGAGTGATGGTTGAAGTTCCCTCTATTGTATTTCAAATGAGACGAATTGCATCAATAGTCGATTTTGTCTCTATCGGTACAAATGATCTTATACAGTACCTTATGGCAGTCGATAGAAATAATGCAAATGTTGCAGAACTATATGAATCATTAAATCCTGCTGTGCTCATTGCAATCAAACTTGTCATCGATGAAGCCCATAAAGAAAATATTCCTGTCAGTGTTTGTGGTGAAATGGCTGGTGATCCTTTGGCCGCTCTTCTTCTTGTGGGCATGTCCATTGACTCTCTGAGTACCAGTGCCGCATCCTTGCCAAGGATCAAATGGATGATTCGAAACTGTTCACAAAGTGAAGCACAGGAATTAGTTGAAAAGGCATTAGTTATGAAAGATGCCTATGTAATAAAAAACATGTTAACAAACAGCCTTGAAAAGAAAGGACTTGGTGGTTTAATTAGGGCTGGTCGATAGATAAATTACTGGATCATGGCTAATATTCATTTGTGCGTAAGGTACATTTTAATTAGTGATTTATTAATGTTACAAATAAATTACAATTAATTGAATAAAAAAGTTGACGTGATAAAATTACTGCGTATAATGTGCATCTCAGTCAGCGGTACAGCTCTTAACAAAGGGCAGAAAACCACTGAA
>JADGEK010000194.1 GCA_016744395.1 Gammaproteobacteria bacterium
AGTAGTATGGCAGGTTTACCCATTAGCGGTCAGCTCTATTTTCTGGCTGCATTTATGATTTTTTGTTTAACGCTGGCACCCATTGCTACATCTGCTGCATTAAGAGTGAGTCTCGAATAATGAATATCTGGAAATCTGTGATGAAGTTTATTTATCACTTTGCATCACCCAAACACTTTTATCGTATTTCTGGAAAAATGATCCCCTGGCTTGGCTGGTTAGCTGCTATTCTTTTGGTCGTTGGTAGTATTGACGGCTTATTTTTTGCACCAGTTGATTATCAACAAGGTGATAGCTATCGAATCATTTTTATTCATGTTCCAGCTGCCTGGATGTCCATGTTTATATACATGGTGATGGCGACTGCAGGTGCCATTGGTTTAATCTGGAAAATTAAATTAGCTGATGTGATTGCCAGCAGCAGTGCTCCCATTGGTGCTGCATTTACCTTTCTTGCCCTCGTAACAGGTGCTATTTGGGGTAAGCCTATGTGGGGAGCCTGGTGGGTTTGGGATGCACGTTTAACGTCAGAGCTGATTTTATTATTTCTCTATCTGGGCTATATGGCATTAGAATCTGCCATTGAAGATCCCCGAGCAGCCACCAGAGCCTGTGCTATTTTAGCCATTGTTGGTGTCATTAATATCCCTATTATTCACTATTCAGTTGAATGGTGGAATACCCTGCATCAGGGAGCCACTGTGACTAAGTTTGATAAGCCCTCAATTCATATCTCAATGCTGATCCCATTATTATTAATGGCAATCGGTTTTAAACTTTATTACGCCTCTGTGGTCTTAGTTAGGGCGCGAAATAAAGTTTTATATAATGAGCAAAATAACCGTTGGGTTAAAGAGATTGTGCAAGCCAACGCCTAAATGTCTATTCGAAATTTAAACTAATATCCAGAGAGTTGAAAATGCTTGAAATGTTACAAATGGGCAAATACGGTGCCTATGTCTGGTCATCTTATGGTCTGGCCTTTTTTGTTATGGGCTATGTCGCTTTTAAACCGCTTATGGATAAGAAGGTAATCTTTAAGGAATTAATGATGAAATATCGCCGAGAGATAAAGTCTTCTGGTACCCCTTCTTCTGATAAGAGTGAGTTGTAAAAAATGAATCCTAAACGTAAAAATCGCTTGATACTGGTCTTATTAATCCTGACTGGTACTGGGCTTGCTGTAGCACTTGGCACTATGGCGCTTAAAGAAAATATTCAATATTATCTTAGTCCTATGGAAGTAAAAGCAGGCAAAGCGCCGCCCAATCATTCTTTCCGATTAGCAGGACTGGTTGGTGTTGGCAGTGTTAAACGTGAAAAAGATGGTTTAACCACGCATTTTGATATTACTGACAATGTAGAAACCATCACAGTGACCTATACAGGTATTCTCCCTGATTTATTTCGTGAAGGGCAGGGAATTGTCGCAACGGGTAAATTAACGGATGGTACTCATTTTCGGGCTGAGGAAGTATTGGCTAAGCATGATGAGACTTATATGCCACCCCCTGTTCAAGATGCATTGGATAAAGCCGAGGCTTCAAAGGCACAAGATAAAGCATCAGGAGCAATGACACAATGATACCTGAGATTGGTAATTTTTCCCTGACGATTGCTCTGGCAGTCTCTATTCTTCTGGCTGGCCTGCCTTTATTAGGTGCCCATAAAAATAACCTGCAATTGATGCAGTTTTCAAAATATGCGGTTGTTGCCCAATTTTCCTTAATTTTAGTATCATTTATTGCTTTGGCCTATTCATTTGCTGTGGATGATTTCTCCGTTCGGTATGTGGCTTCCAATTCTAATTCTGCACTGCCGATGATGTTCAAAATATCGGCAGTCTGGGGAGCTCATGAAGGCTCCTTTTTATTGTGGCTGTTAATACTATCCACGTGGACTATCGCTGTGGCATTTTTTAGCAAAAGTCTGCCGATAGCGATGACATCTCGGGTATTGTCTGTCATGGGCATGTTAAGCATTGGTTTTTTGCTCTTTATTATCTTTACTTCAAACCCATTTGATCGTCTTTTTCCTGCGGCTTTGGATGGTAAAGACCTTAATCCTTTATTACAGGATTTTGGCTTAGTGATTCATCCACCAATGCTTTATATGGGCTATGTTGGTTTCTCTGTTGTCTTTAGTATTACGATTGCGGGTTTGATTTCCGGTCAGCTCGATTCTGCCTGGGCTCGCTGGTCGCGTCCCTGGACTGTCATTGCCTGGGTATTTTTAACTTTAGGCATTGCATTGGGAAGCTGGTGGGCTTACTACGAACTGGGCTGGGGTGGCTGGTGGTTTTGGGACCCTGTTGAAAATGCCTCATTTATGCCCTGGCTGGTTGGTACAGCTCTGATCCATTCATTGGTTGTGACTGAAAAACGCGGTGCATTTAAGAGCTGGACTGTTTTATTGTCTTTGATGGCTTTTTCTCTAAGTTTATTAGGAACCTTCTTAGTACGCTCAGGCGTTCTTGTTTCAGTGCATGCTTTTGCTTCTGATCCAACTCGTGGTTCCTTTATTCTGGCCTTTCTGGTTCTGGTGATTGGCGGTTCCTTGATGCTTTATGCTATACGCGGTGCAGCAATGAGTGGCGGAGGTCAGTTTAATCTGTTTTCAAAAGATACCTTTATGCTCTTAGGCAACATCTTATTGACGGTTGCTTGTGCCATGGTTTTATTGGGCACTCTTTATCCTTTACTCGACCAATTAATTGATTTAGGTAAGTTATCAGTCGGTGAACCGTATTTTAATGCGGTCTTTGTTCCTATTATGCTTCCCGCATTAGTCATTATGTCTATGGCACCCTTAATGCGTTGGAAAAATGATTCCTTTGAGCGTGTTGCAAAACAGATGGTCATTCCTTTGTTTGTTGCTTTAGCGGTAGGCTTTTCAATGCTCTTCCTTGAAAAGGGCTCAATCATGGTTGCTTTGAGCATTGGCCTGGCCACATTAATTGTGTCGAGTGTGGTGATGAGTTTTGTTGC
>JADGEK010000019.1:0-15123 GCA_016744395.1 Gammaproteobacteria bacterium
CTATTAATTACAATGTGCGCGTTTTAGGCTGTTGCTGTGAAGACCTGTTCTGTTGTTGCTGTTTGTCAATTTCATGGTTTAAATCTTCCAGTGCGTCCTGCAAAGAATGCTCCATTTTTTGTAATTCATCTTTGACCGATTCACCCATCACCTGGACACCTTTGTCGATGGTTTCACGCATTGTATTTGACAAACTATCGATGACAGATTGCAGTTCACTGCCTAACATGGAATCGCGTGTTTGGTCGAAATCAACCAGCCATTGCCCATTTTGATTAATTAAAATGGTTCTCAAGGCCGTTTTACTTTGTTTCTTGCCTTTATGGCGTGTTAATTGTGTCAAAATGATTGCCTTACTGATTGTGATGCTTTGCTCACCCAGTTCAACAAAATCCTTTTGATCATGCAAAATGATTTTAAAATTTGGACTGCTTTGTGGGGTTAGTAGTTGTTTTGCTGTTTCTGTATCACCTTTTAGACTGGCGCTCCAAAAAGCTTCAGCAACGGTTTGTGGCGTGTTGGGCTTTTGTGGTGTACAGGCCTGAATGAATACAATGGCTAAAATCAGGATAAGAAAATGAATGGCTGGAAAAAATTGTTTTTGCTTCATGCTTAATGTCTCAAATATTGCGGGTGCTTTTATGAAGAGTGCTATCCCTTCATTGTCTGTTAGGGGAAGTCAGGCTTTAGATTAAACCGTCAGTGAAAAAGTCACGGGCCCATCATTTAAGAGCGAGACCTTCATGTCTGCTCCAAACTGTCCAGACTCAACTGTATTATATTGTGTTTTGGCCTGATTGAGAAGATAGAGAAAAAGTGACTCGGCTTCTGAGGGTGGTTTTGCTGAACTGAAGCTGGGGCGCAAACCTTTTTTTGTATTGGCTGCGAGCGTAAATTGAGGCACTAGAAGTAAGCCACCACTGATATCTGTGACGCTTAAATTCATTTTGTCATCACAGTCTGCAAAAATGCGGTAATTAAGAAGTCGGTATAATAGTTTATCCGCCTGCTCGTGTTGATCATTTTTTTCCATACCAATCAGGACAAGAATTCCCTGATTAATATGGCCAATAAGTTGTTCTTCAACTTCAACTTTTGCCCAGCTTACTCGCTGAATTAATCCAATCATAAGTCAGTGACCACAAAAAAGAGAAGATTATGCCCTAATTGCCGTTACATTATTGGGCATCTGTTTATTCATAGTGTTGGCGGGCATTGGGCTATTGATGGTCGTTAACATCTTGTTGATATCAAAGACATGCTTTTGCAAAACTTTGGCTTCTTTTTTCAAGTTAGAGACGCGATCCGTAATGGTATCTCTGGACTGTCCCGCTTTTTTTAGTTGATCCAAACGATGTTTCAATTCTTTTTTATGTGCTTTAACCTGTCGAATCAGAGGTGTCAAAGCGCGTTTCCCCCAATCATCAGCATCTTTATTGAGTTGATAATATAGATTTCTAGCTCGACTGACTAATGAGATAAAGAACTTTTTAATGACGAAGCTTTGTTCCGTCATTGTTGAATAGACACTGGTGCGATACTCTTCAGCATCTTGGTACAGTGCCTCAATTTCGTGTTGATAAGATGTAATCGAAAAGAGTTTAGGCTTAACATCAGAATCTTCATTTTCATTTTGAAAACGGTTATAAATTGATTTGACCAATCGATTGGTTAATTCGGTTTGTTTGGCTGCTTCATTCATTGATCTGGAGATGGCATCAAACAGTGTTTTCATACCAGATTTCATGCCATTAGTGGTCCAACTGCCTTTCATTGAATTACGAGCTTCGTTTACCTGGCTATCCAGTCTGTCTAAATCTATGATCGTTTTTAAGCGGTTGTGCTGACCTGATAAAATTTGTCGACTGGATTGCAGGCTTTCAGCATTTCGATGATAGACGGTTTGCTCTTCTCGGGTTTTTTCTAACAAAACCTGAATAACATCTTCATTTTTACCACTGAGGCCGCTGAAAGTTTCAATGGATTTCTTTTTGGCATTAAACTGGCTCAATAAAACGCTTTTTGATTCCTGCATCATTTCATTGATATCAGTAATAATTGTATTGCGTACAATTTGCTCTTTTTGTGGCAAGATCTCATTAGATAACACATTTTCCATGGAGGCAAGATTACTGGCTTTGACCAGTTTTTCATTATTTTTAACGCGTCCAATTAAGCCTTTTTGAGCGGAAACGGCAAAAACTCGTTTGGCGGCAATACCCAATGTTTTTGATGTTTCTGTACACTGTCTCTGTATGCTTTCATTGATTTCATCTTCACTTTTTAAATCGTCCCAGAGGGTATCTATTTTATTCAATGCGACGACCAGACCATTGTTGTGATTACGTCGAAAGCTTTTTAAGTGTCGACGCCAAATGTCCATATCAGAGCGGGTGACACCCGTATCTGCTGCAAGCACGAAAATAGCGGCTTGTGCATTAGGTAACATATTAATCGTCAACTCTGGTTCATTGCCCAAAGAGTTGAGTCCAGGAGTATCCAAAATCGCCAGCCCCTGTTCGAGAAAGGGATGCGGGAAATTAATGAGGGCGTGTCGCCACATAGGAATTTCAACCACCTCGTTATCAGACAGTTCTGAGCCATTGTTATCCGTAATGATGTCATACAAACCCAGACGTTTTGCCTCAATGGCCTTTACTTTTTTAGTATTGGTTATTTGGGAAAATGAGCTGGCCATGCTTGAAGGTGAGGATATATCCAGTTGAATATGTGTCCAGTTCACCGCATTTTGTTTGTGTTCAGTAACACTGGCGTCTTCCATTCTACTTTCAATGGGTAATAGACGCATATAGGGTTTGGGTTCGTCGACATCATAAAAAAGCTCTGTGGGACACATCGTTGTGCGTCCTGCTTCACTGGGTAGTAAACGACGTTTAAATTGAGAAAAGAAGATGGCATTAATCAGTTCTGTTTTACCTCTGGAAAATTCGCCAACAAAAGCCAGAGTAATTCTGTCGTGTTTCAGTATTTGAAGAGTTTCATATATTTTTAAACTTTGCTCACTTTCATCAAGCCCTGTTGTATCTAACCAATCTTGAAAATCTTCAATGGCACCGACCAGGTCACTTTTCCATTTTCCATAAGCGTGGATATTTTCGAAAAAGTTATCATTTGTCATAGTCTTATCTTCTTTTGCTTCAGTTAAATGCTATTTATTATTAAATTTTAAGTCTCTACTAAGAATAGCAGAAAAATGAATAATCATTAATATTTATTAAATCAATAGCGTATGGGAGCTGAAAGTCTTTAATGCCAGAGATACAGCGACATTATCATCATCTTTTTTCTTGTATCTTCCAGTCTATCAAAAAAATTAAGAAAAAGTGTGATAGGCGTTGGATTGTTAGCCAAATATGACGGGAATAAACATAATTAACAGGTTTAAAACAACAAACACAAGAATGGGTGAGAGGTCAAAACCCGAAAATGGCGGTAAAATCTTTCTTGCAGGACGCATAACAGGCTCTGTGATGTGGTGAATCAAAGCTGTTGCTGGATTATAAGTGCCTGGGCTCACCCAGCTAATAATGACTTGGACTAAAATGGCGAAAAAATAAATGTAAAGCAGTAAAGTCAACAGTGAACCAATACTGTACCAAAGTAAAATAACAGGATTTACAGAAATACCTTTTATTGCAAAGAGCAAAAAATTTTCAATATATTGTAGAGAATAAGCTAATAGCAGCGAGGCAATATCAATACCAAATAAGCCTGGAATCATTCGACGAAGCGGTTTTAATACAGGTGTTGTGGCTTTGACTATGAATTGTGACAAAGGATTATAAAAATCAGCACGGACTAATTGTAAGAGAAACCGCAATAAGATAATGATGATATAAAGGCCAAATAGGGTGCTTATGAGATAGGCGCCAGCATTGACTAAAAAGTTATCCATTCCTCATGTCCTTAAAGATATCCAGATGATGTGAGTGTCTTCATAATTATTTCATTCTATTTGAAATAAATGGCTGAAACAAGATGCACGTATGCCTCGTTCCAATTTAGTTTTAGCACAGTTATTTTATTGGTCTGAAGTGTTGCCTAATATTTCTGCCAGCTCAATTGAACGGGCTTTTGCACCTTCAAGTGCTTTGGCAAAAAGTGCTTCGAGCTGACCTTCCTGTAAAATGCCTATGGCTTTTTCAGTTGTACCGCCAGGTGATGTCACTTTCTTTCTTAATGTTTCAGGAGAGTCATTGCTTTCCAGAGCCATTTTTGAGGCGCCGAATGCGGTTTGAATTGCTAGTAAATGAGCTGTTTTCTCACTAAGACCTAATTGCACTCCTGCCTTTTCCATTGCATCAATCACGAGAAAAATATAAGCAGGTCCGCTACCAGATAATGCAGTGACTGCATCCATATCCGATTCATCTTCTAGCCAAAGAGTGAGTCCTGCGGCACGCAGTATCGACTCTGCTAAGGTTTTTTGCTCATTACTGACATGCTGATTGGCAAACAATGCAGTGGCACCGCTTTGCACGAGAGCGGGAGTGTTGGGCATGCAACGTACTAGAGCTAAAGCAGACTCTGCTTGTGCTTCAGAATTGAGCCAGATTTCAATGTCTTTGCTCAAAACGCCTGCAGCAATAGAAATCATCAACGGTGAGTATTGACTGACCGCTTTGGTGATTTCAGTACAAACTTGGGCAAGTTGCTGTGGCTTAACGGCAAGGATAATAATATCAACAGACTGAACCAATTCAATATTACTATTGGTTATGTTGGCATTAAAATGACTGGATATTTGAGTCATTTTTTCTGTGCTAGGGTCACTTACCCAGATGTTTTCTCCTGGTACGCCAGTGGCGGTTAAGCCTCCAATCAGACTGTAAGCCATATTGCCAGAACCAATAAAACCAATTTTTTTGTTAATCATTAATCTCAATATCCAAAGAATGGTTGAAATGCCACATGCTATAGAATGACATAAGGGCAATTATTTAATTGACCTCATGTCATTATACCTTAGTTTTACAGTGACCTTTAGCCTATCTGTTAAATTTCAATGCCCAGCTAAAGGTCTTTAGTAAAGCTGCTTAGTATTCTCTGGGGCCGAAAAGGGCTGTGCCAATGCGAATAATAGTAGAACCCTCAGTAATAGCGGCTTCAAGATCACCTGACATGCCCATAGAAAGGGTATCCATATTGAGATCAAACTGCTCGTTCAGCTGTTGCATCAATTCTCTGAGTTGTTGAAAAGCCACTTTTTGCAGTCTAAAATCATCAGTGGGCTTAGGAATTGCCATGAGACCTCGAATGGCCAGGTTAGGTAATTGCATGATTTCTTCTATCGCAGTGGTTATTTCACTGATTGTAAATCCTGACTTCTGGGGTTCCAGGCTAATATTCACTTGCAGGCAAATGTTGAGTGGTTTGGGACCAGAATATTGTGCACTTAATCGTTTGGCAATTTTTAAGCGATCAACTGAGTGGACCCAATGAAAATTTTGCGCAATTTCTTTTGTTTTATTGGACTGTATTGGCCCAATAAAATGCCAGATAACATCAGAATAAGAAGACTGGTTTATTTTCTTCAGTGCTTCTTGTAAATAACTTTCACCAAAATTTCTTTGTCCCAACTCATAAAGAGAGTGAATTTTGTCTAAAGAATGATGTTTACTCACCGCAAGTAAAGTCACAGGATTGTTCAAACTGCGACCACTATTTTCAAATGCCTGTTTAATACGATGATTTATGTGATCGAATCGGTTTCTTGTATTGCTCATTTTAGTCTATACTAATTATAAATCGTTGGATCAGCTCAAAAAATCGTGACTGCCTTTGTCCCGGCATTTGCGAAAAGAGAGATGGTTTTATCGCACATTATAACAAGAGTGTCTTTTAAATCTATTGTTAATCAATCGATAAAAGGACATTGCAATCATTGAATAGTGAAGAAACATGGATATAACAGAACTGCTTGCCTTTAGTACTAAAAACAATGCTTCGGATTTGCATTTATCTGCTGGATTACCACCCATGATACGGGTTGATGGTGATATTCGACGTGTTAATGTCCCCCCACTAGAACACCGTGAAGTGCACGACATGGTGTACGACATTATGAATGATAAACAGCGCAAGGATTTTGAGGAGTTTCTGGAAACAGACTTTTCGTTTGAAGTCCCTGGTCTGGCTCGTTTTCGTGTTAATGCTTTTAATCAAAATCGAGGTGCAGGTGCTGTTTTTCGTACCATTCCATCGAATGTATTATCACTTGAGGAATTAGGATGCCCTGCTATTTTTAAAGACATTTGTCAAAACAAACGTGGTATTGTTTTGGTCACAGGGCCAACAGGATCGGGTAAGTCGACGACTCTTGCAGCGATGATGGATCACTTAAATGACTCGATTTATGAACACATTCTGACCGTTGAAGATCCCATCGAATTTGTTCATGAAAGTAAAAAATGTTTAGTGAATCAGCGTGAAGTTCATCGTGATACTTTGGGCTTTAATGAAGCATTACGTTCTGCATTGCGTGAAGATCCCGATATTATTCTCGTGGGCGAATTACGTGATCTGGAAACCATTCGACTGGCTTTGACCGCAGCAGAAACGGGTCACCTGGTTTTCGGCACACTGCACACCAGTTCTGCGGCTAAAACCATTGACCGTATTATTGATGTGTTCCCTGCAGCAGAAAAAGATATGGTTCGTGCGATGTTATCAGAATCATTACGTGCGGTTATTTCTCAGACATTAATGAAGAAAAATGGCGGCGGGCGTATTGCTGCTCATGAGATTATGATTGGTACGCCAGCCATCAGAAACTTGATACGTGAAGGCAAAATTGCACAAATGTATTCAGCGATTCAAACAGGTCAAGGAATTGGCATGCAGACTCTGGATCAGTGTCTTAAAGTCTTATTGTCTCAGGGAATGATCACTAAAGCGGATGCGATGACTTATGCTGCACAAAAAGATGATTTCTTATAGTCAATACGGTTAGAAAACGACTGATATCACTTAGATGAAATAAATTCTTGCGATTATGGATCTGAACGATGACGAATAGAGCAAGTTTTAGAGTAAAAGCTTGTGACTTACTATGATGAGCAAAAAATAAGGTAAAAAAAGATGGATTTTGATTCATTACTAAAGCTAATGGTGCATAAAAAAGCATCCGATTTATTCATAACGGTAGGGACCGCACCCTCTATGAAAGTGAATGGAAAAATCTCTCCAGTCACAAAAAAATCTTTGAACTCAACCCAGGCACATCAGATTGTGACGGGGATTATGAGTGATAAATTACGTGCTCAATTTGAAGAAGAGCACGAGTGTAACTTTGCTATCAGTCGTTCAGGAGTCGGTCGCTTTCGTGTCAGTGCTTTTATGCAGCGCAGTCAGGTAGGGATGGTATTACGTCGAATTGAGACCACTATTCCAACCTACAAGGATTTAAAACTACCTGAAACCATTAAAGATTTAGCAATGACAAAACGTGGCCTTATTATCTTTGTTGGTGCAACAGGTTCGGGTAAGTCGACTTCGCTCGCCTCTATGATTGGTTATCGAAATCAAAATGGCAGTGGTCACATCATTACTATTGAAGATCCAATTGAATTTGTACACAATCATGATGGTTGTATTATTACCCAAAGGGAAGTAGGGATTGATACGGACTCATTTGAAGTGGCCCTTAAAAATACCTTACGTCAGGCGCCTGATGTGATTTTAATTGGTGAGATTCGTACCAGAGAAACGATGGATCATGCCATTGCTTTTGCCGAAACGGGCCACCTATGTTTAGCCACATTGCATGCGAATAATGCTAACCAGGCCCTGGATCGCATTATTAACTTCTTTCCAGAAGAACGTAAACCGCAATTGTTGATGGATTTGTCGATGAATATGCGAGCCTTTGTTGCTCAGCAATTGATTCCCACTCCAGATGGCAAAGGTCGAAGAGCGGCTGTTGAAATTATGTTGAATTCACCTTTAATTTCAGATTATGTTCGAGATGGTGAGATACATAAGTTAAAAGAAGTGATAAAAAATTCTCGTGAAGAGGGTATGCAGACTTTTGACCAGGCGTTGTATGATTTATATCGCGGTGAGGCCATTACTTATGAAGATGCTTTACACCATGCGGATTCTCCAAATGACTTACGTTTAATGATCAAATTGGGTGATGAAGAAGCCTCTGAATCCATGGGTTCATCACTTGAAGGAGTGAGTTTCACCGATACCAATGAAGAGAAAAACAGTGGTTTTGGCGGCTTAAGTATATAGCAAATGTGATCAGCTGCGTTTCTTCTCCTTCCGATCTAAATCAATCAGTCGATCAACTCATTGATTTAGATGAACTTAAATCTTGCTTATAGTGTTTCAGTCGCAAAAACGACCTCACCCGATTTAATCGTATAATTGACTTTCCCTTTTAATTCCCAGCTATGAAAGGGAGTGTTTTTCCCCTGACTCAAAAATTTGTCTCTATCGACTACCCAGTAGGCTTGGGGATCAAAAATACAAATATCTGCTCCAGCCCCAATGCTTAAAGTGCCTTCTGGAAGATTCAAGGTGCTTGCAGGCTGGCAGGTTAAACGTTCAATAACATCATTAAGAGACATCCCCTGAAGTTCTATCATTTTTAAGGCCAGCGGTAATAAGGTTTCAACACCACTAATACCTGGTTTTGTTTCAGCAAAAGGGGCTAATTTTGCATCGCTGCCTTGTGGTTGGTGATCGGACACAATATTACTGATTACGCCTGATTTTAAACCCTGACGCAAGGCATCTTGATCTCTTTGGGTTCTTAATGGCGGAATAACATGACAGTTGCTGTCAAAATAGCCAATATCCATTTCTGTTAGATGTAGATGATGTGCCGTGACATCCGCAGTCACCGAAAGCCCATCCTCTTGTGCTTGCTGGATTAATTGAACGGCTTTTGCGCTGGAAAGTTGGCAAAAATGTGCCTTTGCACCTGTTAATTCAATTAATTGCAAATCTCTTGCAATGGCAATGGTTTCAGCGCTGACTGGAATACCAGCCAAACCTAAGCGGGTGCTGACCGCACCTTCATGGGCACAACCATCACTGAGCCAGGGATCAACGGCTTGAATTAAAACAGTAATATCATGGCTGGCGGCGTATTCCAGGGCTCGTCTCATCACTAAAGTGCTTTTTACGGGTCTTAGAGCATTGGTTGTACCAACACAGCCAGCATCTTTAAGTTCACGCATTTCACTGAGTTTTTCACCCTGTAATTGTTGGGTCAAAGCGCTGAGGGTATAGACTTTAGCAACCCCTTCTGTTTCCGCTTTGAGGCGTATTAACTTAACCATTGCGGCATTATCAATAATCGGATCGGTGTCAGGTGGACAACATATTGTAGTGACACCACCCGCCACAGCAGCTCTGGTTTCAGTGGTGATACTGCCTCTTTTGGCATAGCTGAGATCACGCAGACGAAAACGTAAATCGATGAGACCTGGGCAAACCACCTGTTGATGGGCATCAATCACCTGCTGGGCACTAAAGCCATCAGGTGCTGTACCTAAAGCAACAATTTTTCCATGTTGCATATGAACATCCAGCTGTTGTTCAATTTTATTGGCAGGATCGATGACTCGGCCATTGATAATGCTAATGGCTGGACTATTGGATGAAATCGCTGATGTGAGTTGAGTAATGTCAGACATTATACATTACCCCCTTTACTTTTTGGCGGCTCTTGATTGCTGCGTCCTAAAGTTTGCGACATGACTGCCATGCGTATGGCAATGCCATTGGTGACTTGCTCTAAAATGACTGATTGTGGACCATCAGCAATACTAGAGGCGATTTCAACACCTCTATTAATGGGCCCTGGATGCATAACAATGGCATCGGATTTTGCTAATTTAAGTTTTTTCTCAGTTAAGCCGTATTGGTGATAATATTCATTTTCACTGGGCAGTAATGCACCTTGCATACGTTCTTTTTGCAGACGTAACATAATCACCACATCAGCATCAATCAGTGCCGCTTGTAAGTCGTGGTAAACATGGACGCCCAATGTTTCAATGTGAGCTGGGATTAATGTTTTTGGGCCGACGACTCGGACTTCACTGACGCCTAGTGTGGTTAATGCATGTATTTGAGAGCGGGCCACTCGGGAATGCAAAATATCGCCAACAATAACGACTTTTAAATCAGCAAATTCTTTTTTATGACGGCGAATGGTAAACATATCTAACATAGCTTGTGATGGGTGTGAGTGACACCCATCACCAGCATTAATGACACTGATATGAGGAGAAACATGTTTGGCAATAAGGTGTGCTGCGCCACTTTGATTATGTCGAACAATAAACATATCACAGTGCATGGCCTCCAGGTTGTGCAGCATGTCCAATAGACTTTCACCTTTGCTGGTTGCCGAGGTGTTAATATTGATATTTAAGACATCGGCTGAGAGGCGTTTGGCTGCCAGTTCAAAAGTGGTTCGAGTGCGAGTGCTGGCTTCAAAAAATAAATTAACAATGGTTTTCCCCCGCAACAGTGGTACTTTTTTTACCGCCTGCTCATGAACATTGGCAAATGGTTCAGCAGCATCGAGAATATTGATCAGATGTTGTCGCTTGAAACCTTCAATGGAAAGAAAGTGTTTCAATCGCCCTTGTTCATCAAGTTGTATATTCTGTGAAATCATGGTGTATTCTTCTTTACTTGGCTATTGATTTAATATTGAGCATCAGCAGAAACCGAGCTCTAGGATTTATTCAGAATAAGTGCTAATGGCTCAGGTCCAGAGAGTTTAATTTGTTGACCTGCTTTGAGGGTTATTTCCTGGCCCACAATATCAGCATAAATGGGCAGCTCTCGCTCACCCCTGTCGAGCAATACTGCAAGTGTCACAGATGCTGGTCTGCCATAATCAAAAATCTCATTCAGTGCAGCACGCACGGTTCTTCCAGTAAATAAGACATCATCAATTAAAATAATGTGCTTATCATCAAGTCCCGATGGGAGTTGGGATGGTTTTACTTCGGGGTGTAAGCCAATTTTAGTGAAGTCATCCCTATAAAATGAGATATTGAGACTGCCTAATGGTGAGCTGAGCTCTAAACGCTGATAGAGTTTTTCTGCAACCCAAAATCCACCTGTATGGATGCCAACCATGATGACATCCTCTTTGCTCAAATGGTGTATTTTTTTGTTAATTGCTTGATGCATTTTATCAAGCAATTGCTCAAGATTAATTGTGTTATCAATTTCTGGCGATGTTTCAGAGATCTGTGTCATTTGTTTCTATCCATTTTCATTCAGCCAGCTTTGTAAAATAAGCTGGGCGGCAAGCTGGTCAATGTCATGACCTTGCTGTTTCTTTTTTTTCACTTTTTTCCCAGGTTTGCTCTGACGTCTGGGGGAAGTGAGCCCATCGTAGCCTAACATATGACTGGCTTCACGGGAGGTAAGGCGTTCATCCATATAATGGATAGGGAGATTGTACCGCTTATTGAGCTGGAGACCAAAAGCTTTAGCTGCTTCCGTTGTTTCCTGCTCTTCACCATCCATGGTCAGAGGAAGTCCAACAATAAATGCGACAGGACGCCATTGTTCTAATAAGGAGTCAATACCAGGCCAGTCTATTTTTTTTTTTCGTGAAATGAGTGTTGTTAATGAACTGGCGGTACCTGTCAGGCGTTGACCGACTGCTATTCCAATTTTATTTTGACTGTAATCAAAACCTAAAAAAGTGCTGGTTAAAGGGTAATCAAACATGGTTAAATTGCCAGCCATAGGCTAACAGACTGCTAGGCATGGCCAATATCTCCAGAAATAAGGTTAATGTCAATGCCCATTTTCATTGCTGCACTTTCCCAACGCTTATCAGTGGGTGTGTTAAAAATAATATCATTATCGGCAATGACATTGAGCCATGAATTTTCTTCCATTTCTTTTTCAATCTGCCCTTTGCTCCAACCTGCATAGCCGAGTGTAATTAGAAAGTTTGAGGGGCCAGCACCATTAGCGATGGCAATTAAAATGTCTCTGGAAGAGCTCAAAGAAAGCTCATCATTAATTCTGAGAGTCTGAGTCCAGGATTCTAATTCAGTATCATTAGAGTGAAGTATAAATCCATGGCCCGTTTCAACGGGACCACCCAAATACACGGGGATTGAAGCCAGGCTCTTAATTTCCAAAGGGATATCAAGCTGTTCCAACAAGTCAGAAAAATTAATATTCGTGGGGTGATTAATGGTCAAGCCCATAGCGCCTTGCTCTGTATGCTGACAAATAAAGCTGACGCTTTTTTCAAACAAGGGATCAGCCAGGCCAGGCATTGCAATAATTAAATTATTCGTCAGGTTCATTCTTGTATTTAAGCCTTTGTTATGATGCTGCTTTATTAAGCTTTACTTGTCTTTTTATTGATAAGTAAAAGACTTGCCTGCGGTATGTGAAAACTGCCAGGTTCTGGTGATAACCAGGCGATTATTGCCTTGTAAAACATCCTTAGGAATTGCTGCAAACGGAGCGGCTAATTCGACAATTCGTTTGGCTGAATCATCCAGTAATTTATGCCCTGATGATTTACTGATCCGAACATTAATAATGTGGCCATCAGTCGACAGTGACACCGTGAGTATTAACTGACCTTCTAGTTTATCGCGCCTTGCTTTATCAGGATAGTTAAGATTTCCAATTCTTTCAATTTTTTTGGTCCATGCTTTTAAATACATGGCATCAGGGGTGCGCCGGGTTGATGCGGTTATGTACGTTGCCTTTGGACGTTTTGCATACATTTTATTTTGCTCATCCAGTTCCGCTTCCATATCAACAATTTGTTTTTGTAAGTCGGCAATGTAGTCAGCAACAATGACGGGTGATTTCTTTGGAACGGGTGTCTTCTTCTTGATGAGTTTTTTTGATTTTTGCTTACTGGGCTTTGGGGTCGATAAAATAGATTTCTTAACAGCGACCTCGGGTACAGGCGTTGGAGCGACTTCTGGTTTGTTTTCTAATGCATTGCCTTCACTGGGTGTCTCACCTGGATTTTTACTGGTTGGTTTGGCCTTTTCTTTTAAGTTACCCCCACCCATTTGATCGGCTTGAGCCAGGAAATCAGGATCTTCAGGTGGTTTTTCAGCTTCCGTTTTTACCAGAACGATATCCAGTGTCTGTTGACTGCTGGGCTTTTTAGGTGAGGGTATACTAAAGGTAATGCCAAAAATAACGGCGCTATGAAATAGAACAGTGATAAAAAACGCGGTGATGAGTCTTTCGTTGGAATGCAAAGAGCGACGTAATGATGAGTGGCCTTGATGTGCAAGGGAGTTTAAAGGCTGTGAATTTTTATAAGTGTTTTTTGCCATAGATGATCATTATTTTAAGTCATAAGTGACGTGGTTATTTTATCTCTTTGTACTACGAGTCTTTGTAATTGGCGCTTTTGTCAATTGGGAAAGTGTAAGCTGAGTGATTATACCGCTAACAATACCAAGTATCACGGCAAAAGTAATCAAAATAGGTAATAGTTTGAATATGCCTGGGTGTGGAATAAAAAAATACCATGCCATTAAGAATTGTCCGCCCATATGACTGATAGAAGCAACGATTGCGTACCCAATAGCGCTTGGCTGAAGATAGGTTCTTTGAGGCAAGAAATAAAATAGAGATTGAGTGATGATAAGACTGCCCAGACTGAGCAATGCACCAGAGAGGCTAAGTAAGAATGTGGGTGATAAAAAAGTCCCCAGTAATAAACTGCTAATAATGACTCGGAGCAAACTGACCTGTAGAGCCGTTTTCCAGCCATACATCATAAAAGTGAATAAAGTGACTACGTTGGCCAGCCCAGGCTTGACTCCAGGTAATGGGCTGGGAAAAGCGGCTTCGATGATATGGATGGTTATTGCTAAAGCAGCCAATAACGCGACGCGATGATCCTGATGTGTGGTTGTAAAATGCCGCTTCACTGTGCACCTGCTATGGCATCATAATCATTGGTTGTTCCTTTTAAGCTGATACTCACTCTATTGGGCAAACAAGCTGTTGTGTCGCCAGCGACACTGAGCCAGCCATGAAAAACACAAAACTGATTGCGACAGGATGAATGTATAAAACGTGCTTTTCTCTGCTTTATTTCGATCAAGGCAGGGCCTAGGCGGCCTTTTACATTAATAATTTGATCTTCGCTCAAGGAGTATGCTTTTGGTGAATGGTCGGCAAATTGAACCAGTAAAGTCTCGGCTTCACCAACAGATGAAAGATCAAACCAGAAAGTTGAATAGAGCCAGACAGTCAGGAAGCAAGCAGATATTAGGATTAGAATATCTGCAGGCTCAAAGAGTAGAAGCTTTCTGGTTATTGTCTTTGTCATGGTAAAATTAGTTTCAACAGAATGGTTCACTCATTTTACTATAATCGGTTTGGTCTCAGTGAACAATTCAATGCGTTCAGCCATAGCCTGGGTCAAATAAATTTTTTCATCAGAAATCAGCATAACATATTGCACACCCATTTTTTTTGCAATGTCGGGCCATAAATCAGGGCCAGCAATAAATAAAGCAGTTGAAGCGGCATCTGCAAGTGCGGCATCTTCAGACAAAATGGTGACAGACTGAGTGCCTACTGCCGGATACCCGGTTCTTGGATCGAGGATATGGTGGTAGCGCTTGCCTTCTATTTCAAAAAAACGCTCATAATCCCCCGAGGTAAACAATGTTTCTTTATCCTTTAAGTTAATTGCAGCGATTACTGCGGGTTCGGATGGATTATGATTTCCAACAGGATTTTTAATGCCAATTTTCCAGGGTTTTCCATTTTTTGAACCCAGTACTTTGAGATCTCCCCCCGCGTTGACCAATGCATTATTGATATTGTGTTTTTTTAGAATTGTCATCATTTGCTCAATAGCAACCCCCTTGGCAAAAGCACCAAAATCGAGAGTAATACTGGAGTTGTTGCTACTGAGTTTATTATTTTCAATAAGAATATCTTGCATCTGAGGTTTTTGTGCGAGTATTTTTTTGATTTTTCCAGGGGCTGGTAATTTGAATTGATAGTGTTCATTTTCAAGCTGATCGAATTGCCAAAGTTTGATTAACTGGCCAATGGCAGGGTTAAATAAACCATTGCTTTTTTCAGATAAAAGCTGGCTATTCT
>JADGEK010000019.1:15223-62563 GCA_016744395.1 Gammaproteobacteria bacterium
ACATCCATGCCAACAAAAATGAGTCCCATTGCTTTCAGCTTTTCAGAGACTTGCTCACAAAGCCAATAGTCGCGTGCTGTTAGAGCGACTCCCTGTCCTGTACCACCTGCTGCCAGATTACCACGTGTTTCACCCTCAGGAGGAATTCTAGCCAGAGCATAATCAACAGGTGTCCCATTAATGATTAATATCCGTTTGTCGCCCTGTTGGGTGATTTCAGGGATGAAGCGCTGTGCCATGATATAGTGACTGGCATGATTGGTCATTGTTTCTAAAATAACGTTGATGTTGGGGTCATTTGCCTTGATTCGAAAAATGGAATGCCCACCCATGCCCCCTAAAGGCTTGACTATGATATCTTTGTGTTGTGTTAAGAATTCTTTAAACTGTTCTTTATTTCGGCTGACCAGAGTGGGAGTGGTGCAGTTAGGAAACTGATGAGTGAAGAGTTTTTCATTGGCATCACGTAATGAACGGGGCTTGTTGACTATTAATACCCCAGCCTGTTCCGCAATTTCAAGAATATAAGTTGCATAAATATACTCCATGTCAAAGGGGGGATCTTTACGCATTAAAATAATATCTAAATCACTGAGATTTGTTTTTTGTGGTGTCTGGCTGTTATTGAGTTCAAGACTTCTATTAGGTTCAAGACTGCTATTAGGTTCAAGACTGCTATCAAATTGATACCAGCTTTCGGAATTTTCTTCTACTCGCAAGCGTTTTGTATAAGCCTTTGCCTGATTATCTTCAATAAACAAATCAGACATCTCCATATAATAGAGATCATAGTTTCGCTGTTGCGCTTCGAGCAGCATGGCGAAACTGCTGTCTTTTTTGATATTGATGGATTGGATTGGGTCCATCACTATGCCCAGTTTTATGCTCATTTTATGCTCGTATAGAATATTTTGATTGTTTCATTATAGCGGTTTAATATTTTAAAAGAAGTCTTGAAGTTAGGGGCTGTTCTTTTTAACAATACCAAAAGGGGTATAAAAATGCTTTACAGATGATTTATTAGAATATACCGAATTACTTACTACAATCCTACTTTTAAAGTTGAGGTATCATTTAAAAAGTCAATGTATTTTGTTTTTTTTTTATTGTTTTATAATGTGTTACGCAAAATTGTTAATAAACCAGTCAAAATGTGTGGTATGAATACGAAAGTTATGATAAAAATACTTTTTAGTTGTATTTCCTGCAGTTTGCACTATGCTTTTAAACAAGTAAATTGTTTACTTATAACAAACTGTATTATTTACAATGTTTGAGTGGTTTAAAGATACAGCAAAATACTACTATTAATAATCCATTCACTCATGTTACTTACCTGCCTGCTTTGGGGCTCAGTTTACCCTTATCGCTTTGGCAATTATATTATTTTGGGGGATAAGTGGGAACTACTGATGTAAATGCTTTAGGTGGCTTAAAAGTCATGGTCATTGATGACAGTAAGACAATTCGCCGCACAGCTGAAACTTTGTTAAAGAAATCAGGTTGTGAAGTTGTTACTGCCACTGATGGTTTTGAAGCCCTGTCAAAAATACTCGAACACCGCCCCAATATTATTTTTGTCGACATAATGATGCCCAGACTTGATGGTTATCAAACTTGTGCGCTGATTAAGAATAACAAAATGTTTAAAGACACACCTGTTATCATGCTATCCAGTAAGGATGGTCTGTTTGATCGTGCACGTGGCAAAATAGTCGGTTCAGAACAATACTTGACCAAGCCTTTTACTAAAGATGAGCTGCTTGGTGCGATTACACAGTACGTTGGCTAAAAAAATAATTTACTCTATTGAGAGTAGATTTTCTACTGAAAAAACTTGTAATACTGTCGGCTTTAAAATTCTGATAGTACTCATAACTAATAATAATTAATGCTATAAAGAGAGATTTTTAAAATGGCGCACATTCTTGTTGTTGATGATTCACCCACAGAAACTCATATTATTTCTACCGCTTTAGAAAAACAGGGCCATCGTATATCGGTTGCAGTTGATGGCAAAGATGGAGTAGAAAAAGCAACACAAATTATTCCTGATTTGATTTTAATGGACGTTGTTATGCCTGAGCTTAATGGTTTTCAGGCAACTCGACAGTTAACAAAGCAGCCTGCTACTGCGAATATCCCAGTCATAATGGTCACAACCAAAGATCAAAAAACCGATAGAATGTGGGCAGAAAGACAGGGAGCTAAGGGTTATATTACCAAACCTTTTGTTGAAGATGAATTGATTCAAGAAGTGAATCGTTTGTTATTGTCATAATTTATCACTTATTTATATCAAATTATTCTTGTAGTAACTTATTGATAAAAAGACTGGTTAGGAAAGTGAATGAGTTTTGAGCCGCAAAATCCACAGCAGGTTGTTCAACTGCTGCAACAAATGGAAGCATACAGCCGAAGTAATGCGGCACCTTTACCTATGGAAGATGATGTTAAGTCTTTATGGTCTGGTATTGGGTTTCGCATTGCTCAACACAAATTTGTTGTCCCTATGGAATTTGTCCGTGAAATTATGAAATACCCAATAATTTCACAAGTGCCTGGCAGTAAAGAATGGGTTCGCGGAATTGCAAATATCCGTGGTAATTTATTACCTGTTTTTGACTTGCAAGGTTTTCTTGGAAAGAAATTAACCCCAATTAAAAGAGAAACGCGCATATTATCGATTGCTAAAGATAAATTAAGCGCTGGTCTGATTGTGGATGAAATTTACGGTATGAAGTATTTTGATCAATTAAATTTTGATGCAAAGATAGGGCATGACGTGAAATGGAAAAATTATTTTAGTGGTGGCTATCAGTTGGAGGGTGAAAACTGGGTGATTTTCAATATGCAACAGCTGGTTGAGAGCAGGGATTTTCTTAATGTAGCCAATTAGTGATGAAGACAAGTTCAAAAGTAAACAGAAGTCCTATTACTTTATAGGACAGTTATAAATTATAAAAAATAACACATAATCTCTGCAAGTGATGATTTAGGAGCTGATAAAAAATGCAAGGTGAAACTACAAATAAAAAGAGCGTCTATTTGCCCTTTACACTTCTGGTTGTCTTCGTGGCCGCCATGGTGGTCGTTTATTGGATGGCATTTACCAAAGAAAATCATGATACACAATACCTGTCTCTGGTTGTTGAGCAGCGTGTTTTGTCTCAGGGTTTAGCCAAGTCAGCAACATTAGCAGCAGCAGGTAATGAAGATGCTTTCGCCACATTAAGACAGTACCAGAAAGAGTTTGGGCGCAATATGGAAGAGCTGTCCGCACTTGATGCACAGACAGGTAAAACTGCTTTACCTGAAAGTGCTCAGAATGTTTATGACATCCTGAATAAAAGTTGGAAAGATTATAATAATCACATTAATACTATTTTGAATAGTCAGGAAACGATTCTTGTCTTGTCAGAAGATATTAAGGCAATTAATGAGCAAATGCCAGACATGCTGAATGCCTCAAATGAAGTGGCAGAAATATTGGTTGATGGTAACTCGCCTACTCGTCAGGTTTATCTTGCGACACAACAATTAATGTTTATTGAACGTATTACAGGCAATATTTCTGTGATGATGTCGGGTAGTAATGATGCGGCACAAAGTGCTCAACGATTTGGTCTTGATACGGCGACATTTAAACGTGTACTGGATTCATTGCTAAACGGTAGCAAAATGCTGGGTGTTGGCAAAGTGGATGACCCTGATGCATCGGAACTGTTACATGAAATATCTAAACTTTATGATGAAATTAAAACAAGAGTTGCGGATATTCTGGAGCGCTCCCCTGAAACGTTTGAAATTAATAATAGTGCCATGTCACTTTACAATAATTCTGAAATCTTATTACAGCAAATTGGTTCTCTTGGTAACACTTATCAGGAAGCCGTTGCAGATGATACCACTCTTTCTTTGACTGGTAATGCTTTAGCAGGTGCTACAGTGATTATGTTCTTTATGATTGGTGCTTTACTCATTTCTCAAGAGAAACGAGTGGCTCGTGAAACAGAAGAGCAGCGTAATGATGTTGAAGCTCAGAACAATAAAAATGAAGCCGCTATTATGCGTCTGCTGGATGAAATGGGTGCATTGGCCGATGGTGACCTCACCACGCATGCCACCGTGACAGAAGATATTACGGGTGCGATTGCGGATTCGATTAACTACACTATTGATGCTTTACGTAGTTTGGTAACACAGATTAATGACACAACCGTACAAGTTTCCTCTGCGGCACATGAAACACAGGCAACAGCCATGCATCTCGCAGAAGCCAGTGACCAACAAGCCACTCAGATTACGACGGCCAGCAGCGCGGTCAATCAGATGGCAGCCTCCATTGAAGAAGTGTCATCCAATGCGAATGACCTGGCAAATGAAGCGAGTACTTCGGTTCAAATTGCAAATAAAGGCTCCATGGTTGTACAAGATGCAATCAGTGGAATGGATACTATTCGTGAGCAGATTCAAGAAACATCAAAACGTATTAAACGGCTGGGTGAGTCATCTCAAGAAATTGGTGATATCGTTGAAATTATTAATGACATATCGGAACAGACAAATATTCTGGCATTAAATGCTGCGATTCAGGCGGCGATGGCTGGAGATGCAGGTCGTGGTTTCGCGGTTGTTGCAGATGAGGTTCAGCGACTGGCAGAGCGTTCAGGTAATGCAACTAAACAAATTGAAGCACTAGTGAAAACGATTCAGGCTGATACCAATGAAGCCGTTATCTCTATGGAACGAAGTACTTCTGAAGTGGTTCAAGGGGCACGCCTGGCACAGAATGCAGGTGGCGCACTGGAAGAAATTGAACATGTATCATCCTCTTTGGCAAAATTAATTCAGGCCATTTCTGATACGACCAAACAACAATCCATTGCTGCGGTCAGCATTTCAGATTCGATGAATGTTGTACAGGAAATTACGACTCAAACTTCTGCAGGTACAAACGAAACAGCGGCATCTATTGGTAACCTGGCAGAATTGGCTAATGATCTAAGGCAGTCAGTTGCTGGTTTCACTCTACCTGAATAGTAGAGCTGTGAGCGTAATACCTTATTATTTTGTGATAAAAGAGAGCACCGTCATACTGTTTATTTCAAACTTTTTTGTGAAAAGTGCCTGAGTAAGAGTAGTCGGGTTAAGATGGATTTTTGAGTTAATGGCTGCATTAAACGGTTCCCTATCATGTTTTGAGCAAATGGATGAGGTTCAATTTAAACATTGGACTTCTCTGCTTGAAAAGCGAACGGGTATGCATTTACCAAAAGAAAGACGTTCATTTCTTGAAACCAGTTTGGGGTTGAGGATGAAAGAAATAGGCGTACAAAATTATGCAGCCTATTATCAACATCTGCAATCTGAAAAAAATGGTGGACGGGAGTGGTTAACACTGGTCGATCGTTTGACTGTTCACGAAACTCGTTTTTTTCGCCATGACCCATCACTCGATTTTCTAGAACAAATAATATTGCCCAGGCTTTTTGAGTCTGAACCCAATAGAACAAAATTGCAAATTTGGAGTGCAGGCTGTTCAACTGGTGAAGAAGCTTATACTCTGTGTATGATTTCAGATCAGTTTATAAAAAATTTGTCCATTAATGAGCAGTGCTATTTAGCTGTGACAGGGATGGATATCAGTATTCCAGCTCTGGTGACTGCACGTAAAGCAGTCTATGACAAATACAAAGTGCGTCATGTGCCTGAGCAATACCTTGAGGACTATTTTGTCAAACAGGATGATGGTCGCTTTCAGATAATTGAGGCATTAAAAAAGCGCAGTTGTTTTGTGCCGTTTAATCTGATTGATATGAAAAAAACACTTCTGGAACCCATGGATATTATTTTTTGTCAGAATGTGTTGATTTACTTTAATCGAGATAGGCGTAAACAAATTATACATCAACTGGTGCAACGCTTAAAACCAGGTGGTTTTCTTGTATTAGGTGCGGGAGAGTCTTTAAATAATCCTCACCCTGAACTTGAGAAAATAGACTTTCCTAATTCATTAGCATTTTTTAAAAATAAGATAATGAGTAATTGAAGTCTGAAGAGTAAGAAATATCGTCCAGGATATTCAGTGCCAAAGTGGCATTTAAAACAATTAATAAATATAAAGAAGATAGACTCAAGCCTGCGGAGCAGACTGAACTATCAAAGATTAAGACTGTGGAGTAAAAATGGCGACCAATTTTGAACATGGCGGCTTGAAATGGGTAATTGATGAGATTTATGAAACCCTAAAACAGGCACGTGTACATTTTGAATCCTTTGTTGAGGATGAAGAGGATAATTCTCAACTACAATTTTGCACAACCTATTTACATCAGGTTGCTGGCAGTCTTAATATGCTTGAGCTGGGTGGGGCAACCTTACTAGCTGAAGAAATGGAATTTCTTTCGCAGGCTATCTACGATGACAATATTGCTCGTCGAGAAGACAGCTTTGAAGTGCTTATGAGAGCTTTAATTCAATTACCTGATTACCTCGAGCGTTTAGAAAGAGGTGCTCGCGACCTGCCTATGGTGCTGCTGCCCTTATTAAATGATTTACGCGCAACTCGTGGAGAAAAATTACTCACCGAAGGGGCTGTTTTTTCAGTCAATATTACACTCGAAAACATCACTCCTGAGCCAGATAATGGTATTGAGCCTGGCCAACTGGCAAAAAAAATTCGTCACCACTACCATCTCGGTTTATTAGGCTGGTATCGTGATAGTGAAAGTATTGCCAGTTTGAATAAAGTCAAAAAAGTCGTATTTAAGCTCAAAGAAAGCGTAAAAACACCCACCTTTTACCAGTTGTTCAGTCTTATGGAAGCCTTTATTGAAGGCTTGATGGATCGGTGCATCGACTCCAGTGCTTCGACTAAGCTTTTACTGGGGCAAGCCGATCGCTATATTAAGCAGCTGATTGATTCAGGAGAACTTACCGATTCTTATTCTGCTAATGATGAGCAGGAACTCCAAAGTCTGAAGAAAAACTTACTGTTTTATATAGCTCATAGCAGTAGTTCTAATAGCACTGAAAATTCAGCCATTAACTCAATAAAATCGTTCTATAATCTTGCAGAAATTATTCCTGATGAAGATGAAATTGAAGATGCACGTGCCAGTATGGGGGGGGCAAATGCTGATTTAATGGAAACCGTAACAGGTGTTATTTTAGGTGATTTATCTAACGTTAAAGAGCAGCTGGATGTTTTTGTTCGAAATGTGAGTGAACTTGCAGAAGGGGATGACTCGCCTTTAGCAGAAGGGACAGAACATAGAGAAAGCCTGGACGTTATTATAGCGACAATGACTCAAATTTCAGACACACTTGCAATGTTAGGGCAAAATGCACCAAGAGGTATTTTGCAAGAGAAAATTGAACAACTTAAATCCATGCTTGATTCGGGGGAATTGCTTGAGCGCAATCAATTAATGGAAATTGCAAGCGCTTTATTATATGTCGAATCTGCTGTCGCTGAAATGGGCAAAGGCGGTTTGTTTAACGCTTCTGATGAAGATGAAGAGATTGATCTGTCAAAAATAGATATGACTGATCAAGAAAAAAATGAACTGCGACTCAATCTTGTTGATGAAACTAAAATAGAATTATCAAAAGCTAAAGACGGCATTGTTTCTCTCATTGATACTTTTGCGAATAATGTTCAAAATCCAGAACAAAATGAACACAGCATTGATCAGGTTCATTCCAGCTTGCTTTCAATTGCTGGTGTCCTGGATATTCTTGAAAAAGAAAAAGGTGCCCAAATAGTCAAAGAATGTGCTGCTTTTATTAGTGAACAAATGGTTTCAGATAACGAGTTGGCCTCAGGCGATGAGCAACAGTATTTAGCGGATACGATAACCGCTCTTGACTATTATTTAGATGCGATTGCAGAAAATCAAAAAGATCTATCCATTATTGAAAGTGTTGCACAGACGAGTGTTGATCAATTGTTAGGTCGTGAGACTGATGAAATCAGCTATGAATCAGAACTCAGTGAAACATTAGCTATTTGGATGCAGGATGTTTCAATTTCTGCGGCAAGAGACAACTTACTTAAAACCGTTATCTCTGTCGCTGAGCAAGTTAAATTGTTACAGAATGATAAAGCAGAAGAAATTGCTCATCAGATGAAATCAATGATCAGCCTTGTTGGTGATAATCAGGACTCACTCAGTGACGATATCTCCAGTACTTTACGTTGGGCAACAGAAACAATTAATCGAATTATTTGCAATGCCACTGAGTTAAAAGGAAGTGAGCCTGCAGGCTCGGAAAAAAAAACACTAGAGGAATCTGATGCAATCAATGAATCAGAAATGCCTCAAAAAGTTCAGGATGATATTTCTGAAAAGAGTGCCACTTCTTCAGAAGATAATGATTCATTAGATGAAACCGCTTCAGCCGAGATAGACTCTTTAGCGGAAGGTTCATCAACAGAAATTCCACTGTCTCTCGATTTGGCAGAGCCAATTGATTTAATTGATGAAGTTCACCTCGATAAGCAAGTCCCTTCAGATACACCAGAAACCAGCCTAGTCGAAGAATCAATAGAAGCAGCCAGTGCTGATTTAACCATTGACGATCCTGCAAAAGAATATCCAGATATAAAAAAGCTGGAAACGTCAGATGATGTTGATCCAGAAATTATGGAAATATTTATTGAGGAAGCCCAAGAAGAAATAGAAAAAATTTCGAACCTTTATCCTCAATGGAAATCAACTCAAGATAGCAATGGTGCTCTCACTGAAATGCGACGTTCATTTCATACTCTCAAAGGCAGTGGTCGACTGGTGGGCGCCTATGAAATGGGTGAATTTTCCTGGGCCTTTGAAAACATGATTAATCGAATGATTGATAAGACAATCGTGGTCGATGACTTACATTTTGCAATTGTTGAATCTGCAATTGAAATACTGCCTGAAATTATTAATGCATTTGAACAACAGCGTCTATCCAATGTGGATTCTTCAAGAATTGCTGCTTACGCCCATATCTTGAGTAAGGGGGAATTATTTGATATTCGTTTATTAAGTCATGATGAAGATGAAGGTTCCATTTCTGTTTCAGAATTAGATGAAATATTAAACGTTGAAGACTCTATATCTGCTGACGGCTCCACGCAGATCGAAAACTCTATATCCGCTGAAGGCTCTATATCAGAAGGTGACTTATCAGTTGAAGATGACGATGAGGGAATTGACCCTGTATTATTGGAAATCTTTACTAATGAAGCTCTAAGTCATATTAACAATATTGAACAGTGTATTGAACAATGTCACTTACTTGATGATGTGTGTCCACCTGATGATTTGTTAATTAGAAGTTTGCATACACTGCGTGGTAGCGCCCACATGGCAGATATTCATGCCATAGGAAATGTCAGTGAGCAAATGGAAAAAACGGTTAAAGTCATTGCTAAAAAAGGGCAAAAACTGGATCTGGAACTGATCCATATGCTCGAAGAACTCTGCCAGTTTAGTTCATCAGTGTTAGACAAACTGAATGGATCTGTTGCAATTCCTGATGATAATCTGGAACTGAAAAATAAAATTATTGAAAAGTATGAACAGGTTTTACTTCTTGAAAATCTATTAGATGCCATTGAAGTAAGCGAAGAAATTGATATCAGCGAAGAGCGCTTAGAAGCTGAACAAGATGAAATAGAATTAATAGAAGTGCAAGAGTCTATTGATGAAACGGGGCAGGTTGAAAAATTTGATGTTGTAGAAAAAATTGACTTGGCTGATACTTCTGATGAGTACCATATCAATGAAGCTGCTCCTGCGGATGAGGAAATCACTGTTTCTGATGAGACGCCCAATATTGATGCAGAGCAGAGCCCCGAAATTGATGACTCACCATCAGAAGAATATGATGATGAGTTGCTTGAAATTTTTGTTGAAGAGGGTGAAGAATTATTAGAGTCCAGTGAACAAGCTCTACATAAGCTAAAAGATGATAATAATGATGCGCAAGCCTTAAATCGCTTACTCAGAGATATGCACACTTTGAAAGGCGGAGCACGCATGGCGGGTGTGACAGCGATTGGCGACTTGACTCATAGCTTTGAAAGTAAACTCGATCAGTTTACTCAAGGTGAAATGAGTTTCTCTAGCCATCATATTGAACTTCTTTTGCAGGTACATGATGTGCTGTCCGTGATGGTTGAGAAGTTAAAAAATGGACAAAAAATAGAAACCAATTCTGAAATTATTGAGCAGCTCGATAGTATTAGTGAAGAAGAGCCCATTGAACCAGAAGTGGTAGAAAATAGTGTAGCTGTTGAAACAAATAATGAAATTGAGCTAGAAGAACTTGAAGAAGAAAAGGAATCTTTGACTGACGAGCGGAGTATTCAATTAGAGGATGAAGTTCATCCCGTTGAAGCTAATGCTGCAAGTGAAGATGAGGCTTTTTCAGCTAATAACGAAGCCGCTACAGAAACCACAATTACATTGGATGACTCAGCTGAAATTTATGATGATGACCTAATGGAAATCTTCCTTGAAGAAGCCCATGAACTGATGGAGTCCAGTGACTCGGCACTCTCTCAATTAAAGCAAGAGCCAAATAATTCAGAACAGTTAAATCAACTTTTAAGAGATCTACACACCATCAAAGGTGGTGCTAGAATGGCGGGGATTACACCCATTGGTGATTTAACCCATAGCCTTGAAACTCAACTGGAACGGATCACCGATCAAAACCAAACGCCAAGCATGGAATTTTTTGAGTTACTGCATCAAGCTCATGATACTCTCAATGATATGCTGGATGATTTAAAAACTGGCAAACCTGTGCGTTCAGCTGAAGCGCTTATTAATCAGGCCGAAGTGATTAAACAAGGTGAATCTTCTACTGAAAGTGAAGCACAAGAAATTGAAGAAGATTTTGCGCCTAAGCAGCCTACCACTGAAGAAATTGTTGCTGATGAAGATGCTCAAGACAGTGGAAAAGAAGTAGAAGAGCAAACTGCTGTAGAGGATGAGTCAGAGCAAGTAGAAATTTCTAAGCAAGATGATCATATTCATGAACTTGGTGAAAGTTCTCAACTTGAAGAATTGCTTGAAAATGAAACTCAGGATAGCTCAGACACATTTGAAACAGAAATTGTTGATCAAACAGAACCTTCAAATAATACGATTTATGGTACAGAGCCGCAAGAAATAGTACCAGAGAAAGTGGGTGTTGCTAAAACAGCAGCTCTCAATAAAACAGAGCGGGTCAGAGTCAGTGCTGATATCTTAGATGAGCTTGTTAATTATGCAGGTGAAGTCAGTATTTATCGCTCTCGCCTGAACCAGGGGAGTAATGAATTTCAATCATCACTTGATGAAATGAATACTACCATTATTCGTCTGAGAGAGCAGTTGCGACGTTTTGAAATGGAAACAGAGGCGCAAATACAATCCCGAAGAGATCAGGCTGAATCTTTAGGTTTTACCCAATATGAAGATTTTGACCCCTTAGAGTTTGATCGTTTTTCAAATATGCAGCAAATTACTCGAGCAATGGCTGAAACCGTAGTGGATTTGGATAGTATTGAAAGTACGATGAAGAATCTTAATAGTGAATCAGAAACGCTTTTAATTCAGCAGGGCCGAGTAAATACTGATTTACAAGAAGGCTTGATGCGAACTCGCATGGTTCCATTTAAAAGTCAACTGACTCGATTGCGCAGAATCATTCGACAAACCTCCAAAGAATTAAAAAAACAGGTGAACTTTGAGCTTCATGGAGGTGATCAGGAAATTGATCGCCGCGTATTAGAGAAAATGATGGCACCTTTGGAGCATATGCTGAGAAATGCGGTTGCTCACGGCATTGAAACTCCAGAAGAACGAGAAAAAGCAGGCAAGAAAGCTGCTGGCAACATTAAGCTCATTATTGGGCGAGATGGCTCTGAGATTGAAATTAAAGTTATTGATGATGGTGCTGGTGTTAATATTGACGCAGTGCGCAAAAAAGCAATTGACCACGGATTGATGGTTAAAAATGCAGACCTGAGTGAACAGGATATTATGCAATTTATTTTGGAGTCAGGATTCACGACAGCAACTGAAGTCAGTCAAATTGCAGGCCGTGGTGTTGGTATGGATGTTGTGAATGCTGAAATTAAGCAACTCAACGGTACACTTGAAATTAATTCAAATGAAGGTAAAGGGGCTGTTTTTAAAGTTTTGATGCCTTTAACGATGTCAGTCAGTCGTGCTTTGATGGTTGAAGTAGGAGAAGAAATTTTCGCTATTCCTCTGGTGGGTATTGAAAATATTATTCGAGAATCAAATGATGTGCTTGAACGATTGACAGCGACGAATGATACCTACTATCAGTGGCATGATGAAAAGTATCAATTTATGCACCTGGGAACGGCACTTGGTATTAACAGTCCTATTCTACCAGGAGAAAAAAATAAGGCCCCTATCTTATTGGCACGCTCAGGTGAGCATCGAGTGGCCCTCTTTGTTGATGGGCTGATGGGCAGTCGAGAAATTGTTGTTAAATCAGTTGGGCCACAATTAAGTACAGTAAAAGGTGTGACTGGAGCCACTATTCTGGGGGATGGAAAAATATCATTGATTCTTGATCTGGGTGTTCTTGCTCGTGAAGGCGCGATGATGAAATCTGCTTCTGAACAAGACGACACAATAGAAGTGGTACAAGGTGTCATACCAACGGTTATGGTGGTTGATGACTCAATTACAGTAAGAAAAGTAACTCAGCGTTTATTACACCGCTATGACTACCAGGTTATAACTGCTAAAGATGGTGTTGATGCGATTGCGACTCTGCACGAAACAATTCCTGATGTGATGCTGCTTGATGTTGAGATGCCACGTATGGATGGCTTTGAATTGGCAACACACATGCGAGATGATGATAAATTTAAGAATATTCCAATTATTATGATCACCTCAAGAACAGGCGATAAGCACAGAGAGAGAGCACTGAAAATTGGCGTTAATGAATATATGGGCAAGCCCTATCAGGAACATGATTTAATCAGTAACATTAGAAAGTTGACTGAAATCTAGAATGAAAATTCTAGAATGAAATGTAATATTTAGATGCAAAAACTCACAGATATTGATCTTGTTATCGCCTCTGGTTCTGAAAAGATCCATAGGTGCTTGCAAGAAATGTTTATTCAACAAGGTGCCAATGTCGTGCTTTGTGGTTGTCTGGATCTTCAATTTGTTGAACAACTTGAACATCATGTTAATGCTGATGTCATTCTTATCGACATGGATGACAGTTATGAAGAGGATGAGGATGCACTTGATTTGTTGTTGGAGAAAATTGATTTACCTATTCTATTTCATGATAATGACTTTGATGAGCTGAATGATCCTAAGGACGGTGAATGTTTTTCACTTCCCGCGATTGAAAAATTAGCGGCTAAATTGGCCGAGCTGGTTGAAAATGAAGGGCCAAAACAGAAAGATGAGCCTGAAGCTCCTATTTTAAAAACTAATGACATCTCAGATGATGAAAAATTTATTTCAGCTGGCATCGAATCATTAAGCGACATCAATTCATTATTAGAAGAAGAAATTTCAGGAAAGATAAAGCCAGCAGTTAATCTTAGCCCAATAGGTGATGCAAAACCCCTGGCAGTGCCATTAGTTGATGTAGAGGCACTAGCAGGTGTAGAGCCATCAGCATCAGCGGGCATAGAGCCATCAGCGGACTCAAAATCTTCAGAAGGATTCGATCATACTGAAAGTCTTACTCCTGAGATTCAGAGTAAAGACGATGCGACTGAATTGGTGGATAATGTTCAGTTTTTATCAGAAAAGACGCTAAAAATTGATGAGTTTTCAGCGAATGAAAATACTGAAGAATTAGTCAATGTCTGGGTACTTGGTGCTTCAATTGGAGGCCCTGAAGCGGTTAAGCGCTTTTTAGCAAGAATACCTGCAGAGCTTCCTGTTGCATTTGTTTTGGCTCAGCACCTTGGTGATGGTTTTGTATCATTGTTAGCCAATCAACTTGATAGAGTCAGCGCGTTTAGTGTTAAGGAAGCTGTCTCTGGTGACGCTCTAAAGCATGGAGAAGTGGTTGTTGTGCCCGTGGATAATCGTATGAGCCTTGACAGCGATGGTAAAATCAGTTTTGTGGATGAAGACTGGAAAGGGCACTATAAACCATCAATTGACTGTGTTATCGATGACGTGACCAATAGCTTTGAAAAACGTTCGGGCATTATAATTTTTAGCGGTATGGGTGCGGATGGAGTATTAGCGTGCCAACAGTTTTCAGAAAAGTACAATGGTTCTGTTTGGGCCCAAAGTAGTGACACTTGTGTGATCAGTAGTATGCCAGATTCAGTTCGTAAGGCAAACTTGGTGAGTTATTCAGGCTCACCTGAGGCTTTGGCTCTTAAAATAGCGGTGCAATATATGGGCAAAGAGTCCTACATTCTATAGAACTTTAGAAGCCTTTAATTTCGTTTAGAAAATATTAAAATTGATAAATAAAGTGGATCGATAATGAACCAGAAGAGCAATATCATTCAAGGTGTAGAAGCAAAAAAAACAAGAAACATTGCGAGTCAGGATGATAGAGTACGTTGTCTTACTTTAAATTTCTTTAGTTATAAAATGCTTATTCCCAATGCCTCTGTTGCAGAAGTGACTGAATTAAATAATATCCAACCGCTATTAGGGGCGCCAGAGTGGTTTGGTGGATTAATGAAATGGCGCGAGCAAGATATACCCGTTATTGTTTTTGAAAAAATAATGAACATTGAAGCATCCAAGCCCCAAAAGTATCGTCGGGTGTTGATCCTTAACACGCCAAACAATAAAGGTTGTTCTCCTTTTATTGCACTAGGCTGTCAGTCCATTCCGAGTTTGACGATGATTGATGAAGCGCGTTTGGCGATTGGAAGTAAGAAAAGTGAACAGGCAACTCACATTAAATTAGATGGTGAAGACTACATAATTCCCAAAATTACTTTCCTGGAAGATAAAGTCAGCGAGGTAATGGCTCGCTAGGCGGAGAATTTTGTCATTACGGTTTGATTCCATGCTTATTTAGCTTATATTTACTAAGCTTATATTTACTAAGCTTTTGTTTACTAACCTGTTGTTTGCTAACTTAGGTCACCCCATAAAAATTGCAGGACACTTAAGACTGCCAGTCCTGCAGTTTCTGTACGTAAAATCCTTTTTCCCAAGCTGAGTTTTTGATACCCATGATGGCCTGCCCATTCAATTTCATCCTCATTGAGCCCGCCTTCTGGTCCAATAATAATATTAACACTGGCAGGTATTTCTTTATCAAGCTCAGATAGACTTGAGCTCGCATCAGGTGACAGTAATAAATTAATTTTTGCACTGAAGGGTTCAATTTGGTCAATGTGTAAGGGCTCATTGATTGTGACCAAAGTGGTGCGTCCTGATTGTTCGCAAGCACTGATAGCTATTCCCTGCCAATGTTGCATTTTTTTCCCCAGTCGCTTGGCATTGAACTTACCAGAGTTTGATCGTTGAGTGAGCAGCGGTGTGATCTGTGTGACTCCAAGCTCAATTGCTTTTTGGATGGTGAAATCCATTCTTTCGCTGCGTGAGATACCTTGAAATAAATGCATATTTAAGGAAGATTCAGTATTTTTTACGACAAAATTTTCAATGAAAACCGTGGCTTTACGTTTGCTTATTTCACTAAGAACTGCATTGAATTCACCAATGTGTTGTTTTTGAGTTGATGTATCGGTGACTTGCTGGCCATTAAAAAGGATAATATTATTGCCTGTTTTTAATCGTAGTACATTGACTATGTAATTGATCAAATGGGGCGGCAAATCGATATATTTCCCTTGTGAAAGAGGCCCATCAATAAAAAAACGAGAGACACGCATAATAAATAGTCACACAGATGAAGTTAATAAAAGTAAAAGATAAATTTTACCTGATAAGACGCTTCTTTTACAAAAAAATCAGCATTAATTATCGGCAATTTTATAATTTAAATGAGCTGATTAACTTCTGTAATTGCAATGCTAAAGAATCCAGGTTTTGTGCGTGCGTACGAGTATCATTACTGAATTGAGAATTTACCTGAGATTTTTGTGAAATTTGACTCACCTTACTATTTAAACTTTCTGATGATTGCATTTGGTGTTGAGTGGCCACAGAAATTTGTTGATTGATCGTATTGATATCACCAATAGACTGTTTTATCTCTGAGAGGACAATGCATGATTCTTCGATTTGCTCCAGTGCGTCATCTGAGTGTTTGGCATTGGATTGCATGGAGTCATAAGCCCTTTTGCTGGCCGATTGTAAACTTTCAATCATTTGCTGGATCTCATGAGTGGAATCTTGAGTTCGGGCAGCTAATGTTCTGACTTCATCCGCCACTACTGCAAAGCCACGACCTTGTTCGCCAGCACGAGCAGCTTCAATTGCAGCGTTTAAGGCAAGTAAATTGGTTTGCTCTGCAATACCCTGAATCACTTCTAAGACACCACCAATATTATTACTGTCTGTCTGTAGTTGATCAATGATTTTTGATGCGGAATTGACGTTGCTGGTGAGCTGATCAACAGAGCCAATGGTTGTAGAAATAGCCAGATTACCTCGATTGGTGGCCTCCTCTGATTTTTGAGTGGCCTGGTTTGCCTTTTCTGTTAAATTGAAGACTTCTTGAGACTGACTATTGAGCTCTTGAACATCAATAGTAGCCTGTTCAGAATCATGTTCTTGCTGTTCAATGGCTGTATTGGTTTGGGTCGTAATATCCAATAATTCACCCGATGTGCTGGATAAGCTATTGCTGGCATCTGACACTTGTTTCATTGTCCCTTGTATACTATCCACAAATTGATTGAAACTGTTGGCAAATTTGCTGATTTCATCGTTGCCTTTGTCATCTAAGCGTTGTGTTAAATCACCGTTGCCTTCAATAATATCAACCATTGCGGCATTGATGCTATTGAGTTTATTACCAATAAATGTTTTATAAGTAAAATAAATGGCAATAAAAACCAGTATTAGTGCCATAAATCCAGCAAAAAAGGTGGTCATAATAATATCAGAAGTGTTGTTTTGCATACTTTCTATTGGAAGATCAACCTCAAGGACACCTCGAACATCTCCTATTTTCCAATCATTTTTAGGCGTATCAGCACGAGTATTATGACAAGCAACACAGACAGGACTGACCATGAAGTCTGCTATGGCAACACGCATATAGCTTTTGCCATCAATTTTTTCTTCACGAGTAAAAGTGGATTCAGGGTTTTTGTTCAGTGCATTCCAGGCATCTTGCTCAAAGGGATCTAGAACCCGATCTTTGCGATTGGGAAAAGGAAAAGCAGAATAGAGTTTAATTCGAGTACCAATGGGTGTTAGTTCATTACTCAAGTCGTGAATCATAGTTGCAGGTAATGGAATGGCTTTAGGGTTGTCTTTGTGGTTAATGGCCCCTTTTAAATCACTGCCTTTTATCACCGTGTTAATGATATTTTTAGTATAGTAAGCGCGTATGAGTTTAAATTGTTTGACTGTAGTCTCAGCCATTAAAACCGATTCTGAGAGAGTGCTACTGCTAATTTTATTAGAAACAACCCATAATAAAACAAACAGGCTAAGCGCCATAATGACGGCAACAGGTATAAATAAACGTAAGAAAAGTGAACCTTTCATTACCATTCCTCTCAATATTAATTTATAAAGTTAATCCAACATTATATTAACTATAGTCGGTAACTATAAAAAAATCTTGAGTAAAAAAAGTCTTTTAGAGGCATTATATCTTCGCCTGGCTTATCTTCCTAAGCCATTGGCGTTTTAAAAGCTGAAACTTGAATTGTGAATCGGGGCATTTAATGAATATGATTGCTTTGAGGTGATGTTTTATTATTGTTTATATCAGTATTATTGGTGTCCTCATCTGAAACTAAGAGCGCAATTTTTTTAATGGTCTGATTGAGCCAGTTGGGCCAATTTTCAAAGTCGATGCCATCAATGGAGTTTTTAATATAAAGTCCTAATTCTGTATCACCTTCAATCATTAGACGGCGCTGAAAAAACAAGGTATCAGGATCTTCGGTTCGACTGGCCAGTAAAATAAATTCTTTAGAATCACCACTAAAGCTCACATCGGCTTGTGTTACCTGATTTGATAAGACGAGTTGCTCATCCTGAAAGCTTAGAAAAAATGTTAATCCCATATCATTGACACTGATTTGTAGCCATTTGCCTTCTAAAAAGTCAAAATCGCCCATTTCAATTTGTTCAGACATTAAATGCTGTAATACTTTCTCGCCAATCTTTTTTTGTAAAGCAAAAGGAGGCTCAGGCAAACGTTTGATCACTTTTGGCAAATGAGTGGTAATTGTTTTTGCCAGAGAATGAGCCAGTTTTGTTGCAACAATGGATGGGCTAGGTGGTTTCGGGAATGAGTTTTTCATAATGACCATCAAATAAAATGAAGAAAGTCTATCATATTGCAATAAATTGATAAGTTAATCATTGATCATCATCAATTCTATTTGAACTATAGAGTGATACTATCAAATGGCTGTTAATCTGTCCCAATAATTGCGCAACTGACTTGAAAGAAAAACTAATAAGACTATTTAATACCGAGCTTAATACAACGATACCATGATTGAGATACTATGATTGAACTTGTTTGCCCCGCTGGGAATTTTCCAGCTTTAAAAGAAGCAGTAAATAATGGTGCTGATGCTGTCTATATCGGCTTTAAAGATGACACCAATGCACGTCATTTCGCTGGTCTTAATTTTAATGAAAAGAACCTCCCAAAAGCAATAGAATATGCACATCAAAAGGGTACAAAAGTCTTTGTTGCTATCAACACCTATCCACAGCCTGATGGCTGGTCTCGCTGGCAGAAAGCGGTTGATACTGCAGCCGATTTAGGCGTTGATGCACTGATTATTGCGGATATTGGTATTCTTGATTATGCAAGTAATAAACACCCTCAAATGTCACGGCATCTGTCAGTGCAAGGCTCTGCTACCAGTTATGAATCACTGCGTTATTATCAGCAAAATTTTGGTATTAAACGTGCCGTATTACCTCGTGTTCTTTCTGTGACACAAGTTGCCCATTTGGCAACTCAATCTCCTGTTGAGCTGGAGGTCTTTGGTTTTGGTAGTTTATGCATTATGGCTGAGGGGCGTTGCCATTTATCCTCCTATGTGACGGGTGAGTCACCCAACACTTGTGGTGCGTGTTCTCCTGCAAAATCAGTACGTTGGGAAAAAACACCACAGGGGCTTGAATCTCGCTTGAATGATGTGCTGATTGATCGTTATGATGATGATGAAAATGCAGGTTACCCAACCTTATGTAAGGGGCGCTTTAATATTGGGAAAAATACCTTTCATGTTCTAGAAGAGCCAACCAGTCTCAATACCATTGAAATACTGCCTGATTTGGACAAAATTGGTGTTAAAGCCATTAAAATTGAAGGTCGTCAGCGCAGTCCGGCTTATACTCAGCAAGTCACACAAGTGTGGCGTCAGGCAATTGATTCCTATCAGGCTGACCCGGAAAACTATACCCCTCAAGCACAATGGGTCGCGGCATTGAATAAAGTGTCTGAAGGCTCACAAACAACTCTGGGTGCTTATAGTCGTCCCTGGCAGTAACCCAGTTTACATAGCCTCAGTCTCTATTTTTTATTGGAGTAAATATGAAATTATCACTTGGCCCAATACTGTATTTTTGGTCACTGGATGATATTGAATCGTTTTATCAGAACATGATCAATGAGCCAGTCGATATTCTTTATCTTGGCGAAACAGTTTGCTCTAAGCGCCGTTCACTGGGCTTTGAACAATGGATGGAATTGGCACACTCTCTAAAAGAATCATGTGGTGATTCAAAAGAAGTGGTTCTTTCAACCTTATCTCTGATAGAGGCTGAATCCGAATTAAAAACACTGAGGCGTCATTGTGATAATGGCGATTTTCTGGTTGAAGCCAACGATATGGCTGCCGTGCAATTATTATCAGAAAAAAAAATCCCCTTTTCAATTGGACCAACCATTAATACCTATAATGCGCAGACATTAGCTATTATGCATAAGCAAGGCTTACAGCGTTGGGTCATGCCCGTTGAACTGTCCAGACAAACGTTGTCTGATATTCTCAGAGATTTAGATGATATGGGGATTAAAGACAAAATAGAGACTGAAATTTTCAGTTATGGACACATGCCATTAGCATTGTCTGCACGCTGTTTTACAGCCAGAGCACATAATTTGCCTAAGGATCAATGCGACCTGAAATGCATTGATTACCCAGATGGCCTGCAAGTAAAAAGTCAGGAGGACCAGAGCCTGTTTACCCTCAATGGCATCCAGACCTTATCTGGATTACGTTATGACTTATATAATGAACTGCAGGAAATGAAATCAATGGGCGTGGATATTGTGCGTATTAGCCCACGCTCAAAACAGACAGATAAAGTTATTAATGCCTACTATCAAAAAATGAATGCTCTCGAAGAAAGTGTGCCATATAGTCTTGCTGAGAACTGCAATGGTTATTGGCATGGTGAACCTGGAATGTTGCAAAGTTCATTATAATCTGTATTTTTATTACCAAGTGCTCTCGAGAGAAAAAGAAGGGGACTCGCTCGGATAATTGCTTGATTATAAAGACATCCAATTACTGCTCTTGTCATTTTATACCATAAGCATGGAACAATTATTAAGAGCAATAATTTGAAATTCAGGATTTCTACATTAGCAGTTTGACATCATAAAGCTCAAAAATTGGATCGTCGGTTAGAACGATAAAATCTCCTGACTGTGCTTGAGTAATGAGAAATCGATCAAAGGGATCGGCATGATGATTGGGTAGATTCTCAATTCTCAAAGAGTTGTCTAATGAGAATGGCAGAACTTTCAAGTTATCTTTCTTAATACGATCAGGAATGTATCGAAAGGGTAGAGAGGGTAATTTAATTTTTTTCAGCTTGTGTTTGATCATGATTTCCCAGGAGCTGACGGTTGAAAAATAGATTTCATTACTGTCATCTTCAAGGACTCGATATTGTTCTTTGCTGAGTTTTTCGGGAGCAATATGCCAATACAACCAGCATTGCGTATCAATTAAATATTTTTCATCCATGATTTGTTTTCCATTTATTTAGACATGAGGGACAAGGTGTTTTCTATTCCTGGTTGCTTTCTTCTGTAGTGACAAAATATTTTTGTAATTCATCGGGCAATGGACTATTAAAGTCATCAGCAATCCAGGCGGCATCCATATCCCGTCCAGAAACACGCTTATTCGTCACTTTTTTGATTGGAACTATTTTCGCAAAATCCTGGCCTGAACGAGTAATTATAACTTCCTGTCCATTGACCACTTGGTTCATTAATTGTGAAAAATTGAGTTTGGCCTCATGAGTGTTCACTTTTATCATCATTTATATTCCCTTATTAAAGTAATAATCCACTAAATTAGTATATCACTATGCGCTGGTAAAGAAAATGACTCTTTAAGATCAGTGTTTTTCAATGAGAGATTGCAGTTGGTTGGCCAGTTGACTATGGCTTAAATCTTTTCCATAGGTCAAATAAGCATTAATAAATAGTTGAATGGATGTTTTACTCACAGGTTCTCTTCGACGAACAATTCGTGAGAGATCATTCAAGCGAACCAGATAGCTGAAGGGATACCATTTTAATTTTTCTAAATCAATCAAGCGCACATCGACTTGTCCATTATCCACTTTTACAAAAAAATGCTTTGGATAAAGGCTGCCATGGCGAAAAAGGACATCGTGTAATCGGCGGGTATTTTCTCCAGCAGTTTGCATTATTAGGGCATCTGTCTGTTCATCACTAGCGTCTTTATTCGAAAAATAAGCTTCAAAACTCTGATAACTTTCTAAAGAGTGAGTGATCAGAATGCTCTGTGCTTTACCATTGTGCATTCGCTCACCATAGTATGCACTCTTAAGGCTTGGTATCTTTTTTTTATCCAGGTTTTGTAAATTAAAATACTCTCGACGAAAGGTAGGGATGCCTTTAAAAGGATGGAAAAATGTTTTGCAATTATGATTTTCCTGTCGTTTTATGAAAAAAATGTGATTATTGCCTTCATTATCCTTGAGTGCATATTTAATCACACCGCTCCAACCATTACGTCGGTAATTGGGGTCTTCAAACCAGGGAGAATCTATTGTCCAAAGCTGTTCAAATTCAGCTAAATTATTGAACTGAAATAATGCTTCTATGGCATCATTCTCGAATAAATGGAATTTCATTTTCTTTTTTTTCTTCTTGGCTTGGTTCGATATAACTTAGACATCCCTTCAGGACGGGTTTTAAAACGTCGGTGCACCCATAAATATTGCTCAGGTGCCTTACGGATCTGTTCTTCAATTAATTGATTAGTCCGAGTGGCATCCTCTTCCAATGACTCCCCTGGGAAATTATCAACAGGAGGAAAGAATTCAATGGCATAACCTTTAGCATTATCCAGACGTCTTGAAATATAAGGAATAATAGGAGCCTTGGTAATTTTTGCCATTCTGGAGGCAACCGTTTGGGTTGCAGCCTGGTTTCCCATAAAAGGTGCAAAGACACTGTTCTCAATACCCACATCCTGATCAGCTGCAATCCACATGAGGTGATTTTGTTTAATGTAACGAAAGCTTGATCGGATTTCATCACGACCAAACACTCTGTGCAGCATTCGTTTTCTGGCATTGAAAGTGACATGATTAAATAGAGGATTACGTAATTTTTGATAGCTGACGGCCAGATCATGGTCCAGTGTAATCAATCGACCACTAATCTCCATCGTTGTGTAATGGGCACCGAGCATAATAGCACCAGTACCTTCTTCTAAAGCTTTATCTACATGTTCAAAACCTTTAAAAGTAACCAGCTTTCTCAATGTTTTGTCTTTTCCCCACCAGCTTATTGCTGTTTCAGAGATGCTCATACCGAGAGCATGGAAATGATCTCTTACTAATTTTTCCTGTTTTTCTTCTGAGAGGTCAGCAAAGCAAAGAGCAATATTGGTTTTCACCACTTCTCGTCGATATTTAGCAATACGATAAAATGCGTGACCGATGAGTTTGCCAATAAGAAGTTGTAGCCGATAGGGTAATATCGCAATAATGCGCATTGATGCAAGGCCTAACCAGGATGGCCAGAACTTAGGAGCAAGGTAATCTTGCCATGGAAAAGAGTCTTTGGACACTATTTGTCTCATAAATAATAAAAATTTATCTCATATTGTACTTCTTTTGGGTGTGATAAGCGAAACACACTTCAATCAGTTTCATTTTGTGTACTATGCTATTATATACCCAAGCTGCTTGGGCGGACTGAGTAGATTAGCGCTCAAAAAAATAAAAATGAGCAACCGAATACTTTAAATTAAAATTTGAATACAAGATAGAACTATGCAACTAATTATTCCTGATTTTTCTCAAATTAAAATCTTGGTCGTAGGTGATCTGATGTTGGATCGATACTGGCATGGTCCGACGTCACGCATTTCTCCTGAAGCCCCCGTGCCAGTAGTCAAAATTGAGGAATCAGAAGAACGTGCTGGAGGCGCTGGTAATGTGGCCCTCAATATTGCAGCTTTAAATGGCACGCCTTCTTTGGTTGGCTTAACGGGGCAGGATGAACCTGCCAGTATTTTAAAAAAGCGACTGACGCATCATGGTGTTAACTGTCAATTTGTCGAACTGGCTGATTGCACAACCATTACCAAATTGCGGGTCTTAAGCCGTCACCAGCAACTCATTCGACTGGATTTTGAAGATGGTTTTTTTGGAAATGGGGAACATGCAGACAGTGGTGAACAGTTATTAAAGGCCTATCAGGCACAATTGTCCGCTCATGATGTCATTCTATTTTCAGACTACCAAAAAGGTACTTTACGTGATTTACCTAAGTTGATAGCACTGGCAAAAGAACAAGGCAAGAAAGTGATTATTGATCCTAAAGGCAGTGACTTTTCAATCTACGCAGGAGCCACTCTTTTAACACCGAATTTATCTGAATTTGAAGCAATTGTTGGCCATTGTGACAGTGATGAGCAATTAGTTGAAAAAGCAGAACAATTACGGCAAACACTGCAACTGGATGCACTCTTAATTACGCGCAGTGAAAAAGGCATGACTTTGGTGCAATCGGGTCAGTCTGCAGTTCACTTACCCACAAGAGCAAGAGATGTATTTGATGTCACAGGTGCTGGTGACACTGTGATCGCTACTTTGGCAGCAGCCATTGGTGCTGGCATGGATTTAGTGGATGCTACAAAACTGGCCAATTTAGCAGCGAGTGTGGTTGTCAGCAAAGTGGGTACGGCAACAGTCACGGTACATGAGTTAAGAACTGCAATGCGTCAGCTCAGTGATGTTGAACAAGGTATTATTGCAGAAGAGCGCTTGGTTGCTTTGGTGAAAGATGCTAAAGAACATGGTGAAAAAGTCATTATGACCAATGGTTGTTTTGATATTCTTCATGCGGGCCATGTGACCTATCTGGAACAGGCAAAGAATCTGGGGGACCGGCTGATAGTGGCGGTCAATGATGATGATTCTGTGAAGCGAATCAAAGGACCAGAAAGACCCGTGAATACCATGATTCGACGCATGCAGGTGTTGGCGGGTTTGAGTTGTGTTGATTGGGTTGTGCCTTTTTATGAAGACACACCCACACGACTGATTTGTGATGTCTTACCATCGGTTTTAGTGAAGGGTGGTGATAACGATATCAATAATATCCCTGGTGGTGACTGTGTCAGAGAGCAGGGTGGGGAAGTCTTGATCATGGAGTATGTTGATAATTGTTCTACAACAGGTCTGATCCGTTCCATTCGTTCGGCGGATGAGTCAGTAGAAAATAAAACTGATGGCGAATAATACTGTCATTGATATCGCCATTATTGGCGGTGGAATTGCGGGTTTGTGGACTTTAGCCCGATTGCGCCAAGCAGGCTATCAGGCTTTGCTCTTTGAAGCGGATCGTTTGGGCGGCGTACAAAGTGGTGCCTCACAGGGAATTATTCATGGTGGTACTAAATACGCATTGACAGGCAAATTGACTCATTCTGCTCAATCCATTCAAAAAATGCCTCAACGTTGGAAAGCGTGTCTTGATGGCAAAGGTGAAGTGGATCTGCGGCAGGCAAAGAAGCTATCCAAACATCAATATCTCTGGTCAAATAAAAGTCTGGCCTCTAAAATTACAGGTTTTTTTGCCAGTAAAGTCATGACCAGTAGAATGCAGCATCTATCGATGAAAGACTATGTTGCCCCCTTTAATCAGACTGAATTTAATGGTGAATTATATCAGTTGGATGAACCCGTTCTGGATATTCAGAGTGTGATTGAAACCCTTCGTGAACAATTTTCAGACTGTATCTATGAAGGTCATGTTGAAGAGATTACTCAAAAAAAAAATACGTCCAGCTACCAGATAATATTTTCTAATCAAAAGATCGTACTGACTGCGCACACAATGATTTTAACCGCGGGTTCAGGAAATGAGAATTTATTGAACAGTTTACACTTAGAGCAACCAAAAATGCAGCGTCGTCCTCTATTGATGCCAATGCTGAAGGCGAAAGAAAATATTCTGCCTAAAATGTATGCTCACTGTCTAGGGGCCAGTGCTTTACCAAAAATGACCATTACTGCTCATCAACTCTCTGATGAGCAAGTGGTCTGGTATTTGGGTGGAGAAATTGCTGAGCAAGGTGTTGGAAGAAGCACAGAAAAACAAGTGCAATGTGCTAAAAAAGAGTTGCAAAGTCTGATGCCATGGATGGATTTTTCACTTTGCCAATGGTCAGCATTAGCGATTGACCGGGCAGAACCCGAAATGTCTGATGGCAGTCGCCCTGTAGAACCAGCTATTTTCAGATGTAATCAGGTTATTACTGCCTGGCCTGTTAAATTGGCTATGGCACCGATAATGGTCGATAAAATTATTGAAGAATTAGAATTATTAGGTATTGAAAAAAATTCACCAACGCTGCCACAGGATATTCAAACCGTAGACTCTATGAGTCCGGCGCAAACAACGTTACTCCCATGGGAAAAAGTGCAACATTGGTTAAGGTGAAACAGAGACTACGATGAAGAAAGAAATTATGTTGCAGACAAGAGAATTAGGACAAACAGGGATCCAGGTCAGTCCTTTAGGCTTGGGTACTGTTAAATTGGGTCGTGATCAACAAGTGAAATACCCCTGGTCTTTTAAAATTCCAGATGATCAAATAGTACTTGAATTGCTGTCATTGAGTCGAGAACTGGGTATTAATTTATTAGATACCGCTCCAGCCTATGGAAATAGTGAAGAACGTTTGGGACAGCTTTTGAGTTATAGGCAAGATTGGGTGATTGTTTCTAAAGTGGGCGAAGCATTTGAACATGGACAATCACACTTTGATTTTACAGCAAAGACAACGCGTAAAACCATTGAAACCAGTTTAAGAAAACTGAAAACAGATTATATTGATGTGGTTTTGGTGCATTCAGATGGTGATGATCAGCGGGTGATTGAGCAGACTGATGTGATAGAGACCTTGCAGCGCTTAAAACAAGAAGGTCATATTCGTGCTATCGGCCTATCGACAAAAACGACGCAAGGTGGTCTTTGGACGGTGGAAAATACAGATGTGATAATGGCGACAAGAAATACAACGGATCATACGGATGATCCCGTACTGGATCGGGCACTGGAACTCGATAAAGGTGTCGTCATAAAAAAAGGTCTTCAAAGTGGTCATGTGGATACAAAGGCAGGTGGTGGAGGAGTAGAAGAGGCCTTAAACTATGTCTTTTCACATCAAGCGGTCAGCTGTTTAATTGCAGGCACCATTAATCCAAAACATTTGACACAAAATGCGCAAATTGTTGAACAACTGACACGCTTAATTCAGCCCTCAGATAATAGATAAGCTCACCCTATGCCACGTTTACTCTATACACTTTTATATTATGCTCTGACCCCCTTTCTCTTATTACGTTTATTGATTAAGCATCAAAAAAGCAGTGCCTATAAAGAGCAACGACAAGCATTGCGTTTAGGGGAACGATTTGGTTTTTTTAAGAAGCCTCTCTTTAATAAAACACTTATCAATAAAACATGCTTCAATAAAACAGAGCTGACAGACTCTGATGTGATTGTTCGGGGTAAAATAAAGGCGCCTGTTTGGTTTCATACTGTTTCAGTGGGTGAATTTATTGCCGCATTACCTCTGATAAAGCGGATTATGCGAGACCATCCTCAATTTCCCATTGTGATTACCTGTACCACTACCACAGGCTCCGCGCAAATAACAAAAATATTTGCTGCAGAAATAGAATCTGGGCGGCTCTTTCATAATTATCTACCGTATGATCTGCCAGGTGCAATGGCTCGCTTTTTGAAAGCCATACAGCCTTGTCTTGGCATTATCATGGAAACAGAGATCTGGCCCAATTTACTGCACACTGCTCATCATCTGAATATTCCCGTTTGGCTACTCAATGCAAGAATGTCAGCCAAGTCGGTAAAAGGCTATGCTCGTTTTCCTAACTTAAGCAAAGATGCCTTACAAAAGTTTTCTGGCATTGCTGCACAAAATGAAATGGATGCAAATCGCTTAAAAGAATTAGGGGCTAATGAGTGCTCATTATATATTACAGGGAGTATTAAATTTGACCTTAAAATTGATCCCGATAGTATTCAATTGGGGTCTGAATTAAGAAAACAGCTACACTGGAAGGCTAAAAAAGTCCTGATTGCTGCAAGTACGCACAAGGGTGAAGATGAGATTATTTTGAGTGCTTATATTTATCTGAAACAAGTGTATTCTGATTTGGCTTTGATTGTTGTTCCTCGTCATCCTGAGCGTTTTCAAGCGGTATATCAATTATTAAATGACACCGATTTTAAAGTCTTAAAGCGTTCTCAAATGGGCAAGGAAAATCAGAAGAATACAGATATTCTTCTGGGGGATAGTATGGGGGAAATGATGTCCTTTTTTGCTTGTTCCGATATGGTTTTTATGGGAGGCACTATGGTACCCACGGGAGGGCATAATATTCTTGAACCTGCTGCGTTAGGCTTACCCATTGTTTATGGACCTCACATGTTTAATTTTACGGCAATTAATGAGTTGTTTTTACAACATCAGGCCGCACAACAAGTGTTGGACACAGAGTCTCTCATCAAGACCTTAGATACTCTTTTAGCGGAGACTAGCGAAGCAAATCAGATGGGAGAGCGAGCAAAAAAATTAATGAAGCAAAATTCTGGTGCAATGGATAAAATGATAACGCTACTCACACCGTATTTGAAATGAACAGGCTAATGAGCGAAGCATGACAACATGGATCAGCCATAGAGGACTCTCACATGAGCACGATGAAAACACTCAATTGGCTTTCAAGCAGGCTTGTGAAGCTGGTTTTACCTGGTTAGAGACTGATCTTCACACCACGAAAGATGATCATATTGTACTATGTCATGATCCTGAATTGAGTCATGTTTCGTCCTCAACGGGAACAATTGCAAAAATGGAGCGTAGTGAATTAGAAGTAATTCAACTTAAAAAAGGTGGGTCATTTTTATTTCTAGATGAATTTATGCAACAATTCAGCCAACAGAATTGGGTCTTTGATATAAAACCTGCCACGGTTGTTCAGGTAATGATGGTGCTAAAGCCTATTTTACTGAGTAATAGAGACTTATTAAATAAAATTATTTTTCTGTTTTGGAGTGCAGAGCAGCAGGCTCTTTTTTTAAAAGATTTTCCAGAAGCAGTGTGCTTTCCTCGTAAAGAAGAATGCTATCGAGCAGGGGTTACCTGCTTATTGGGTTTAGCTGTTTTAGGGCGTATCAAGAAAAAGCAAATATACTCGCTCACTCCAAGATTTCTTGGGCTGCCCCTGTTAAATCAAAGAATGATAGGGGGTTTTCATAAGCGAGGTGCTCAGGTCATTGGCTATTTACCTGAAACAGAAAAAGAAACTCAACTCTGTCTTGATGCGGGTGTTGACTATATTTTAACAAATCACTCTCCAATTAATCATTCTAAATAATAGCCCATCACATGTTACTTCACATCATTAAATAGAGAGATAAAAATGACTACCTTGGGTCATTATTTGTTAAAGATCTCTTGAAATAAAATTATAAAATATGACAATTTCTAATTTATAACTTGAAAAATAGCATTGTGCTTCCTATTCTTGTAATTATTATAGTTGGTTGTTAGATGAGCGTTTTCTGATTTACTCATAAGACAAGACTGGAACTGTTGTCACTGAATAAAGGAAAAATATCATGTCAAATAATGCCATTCTTCACGATACTCGATTGCATGGAATCGCACCCCACACAGACTATGTTTTGGAAATAAATAACACAACGCCGTTAGACAGTGCTTTTACAAAGATTAACAGCTATGCCCTATCTCAATCTGGGCCTATAACTTTGGAGATTATGTGTCATGGTTTTGAGAGTCATACAGATACTATTGGACAGCAGACCTTAGCGAATTCTTTTGGCGGGGGAGGCTTGCAACTGGGAGCTGAAAATTTCACCTTTTCAACAGTTAACAAAGCGTCAGTTCTATTTGGGTGTGTCAGTTCAATTATTGTTTATGCCTGCGGTGCGGCAAATACAAGACCAGGTTATGAAGGTTCAAATTATGATGGCCAAAGATTATTTAAACAATTATCCGTTTTGACCACTGCGACAGTATATGCTGCAGATGTTACTCAATGGTATTTTCGTCAGCCCATTCCATTGTCCTCCTCAAATATCATCGACTTTAGACGATTTGAGGGAAATCTCTGGCGGTTCACACCAGATGGAAATTCGAGCATTATTGAAAGTAATCAGTTAACAGCCTGGTAAATATAGGCTATTCAATTATCAGGAAATATTGGCTTGTGAAATGCCTCTGCGTTTAGCAATGTCTAAACCCATTTTTTTTAACTCACTTGTGCTAATACGAGCTTTGGCATAAGGAAAAATTTCTTCATTTTCAATACGTGCGTGCTCATGCATACTGCTTTCAAATTCTTGGGCTAATTCTTCTAGCAAAACAAAGTCATCTGACTTTTCTTCAAGCATATTGTCCAGAGTTTCCCAAAGCGCGTCAGATTCGACGTGTTCTTTTATTAAACGATGCAGTACTGTTAATATTTGTGTGGATTCCGCTTGTTTAAATTCTGGATCAAGTGCGATGATCGCAGGGAATAGATGATTTTCTTCATCTAAATGATGCTCATGTGCCGCTACATTAAAGTATCGACGAATTTGATTTGAAGAGGCTATTATTTCATCATTCCAGCCGTCTTTTTTTAAGGCAATGCTCAGCTTATTTAAGGCAGATGAAAAATGCATTATTTTTTCATGGCAGCTTAAAAGTAATTCTATAGGCTGTTCAAAAGTAGCACTCTGTGGAGTACCAGAGGCATTGTTAGATGGTGAACTAATTTGCAACATAAGTGATCACTGAATTTTTCAAAAAGGTGGGTTGTTGTGAATGATTATGAATCTATAATTCAAAACAAGTCACTTCCGCCATATTTTCCAACGCAGGAATTTCAGTTTCAAATAAGACTTCACAGGCAAACTGGTCGGCTGAAACTCGGGTAATTAAAGTGGCTTCCATAGCAGGGGCAGAGCCAATGACTGCAAATAAACGACCGCCCGTTTTCAGGCTTTGCTTATAAGTCTCAGGGAGTTGTGTGACAGAACCTGTTAAAACTATCACGTCATAAGGACCTTGCTGAGCAATTGTTTGCTCAGTAGCCTCTGTGCCATCATCAATGACAAAAGTGACATTATCAAAGTCTTCAGAACGGAGTTTTTCCTGAGCGTTCTGACTGAGCTCTGCATAGATTTCCACACTACAGACTTTTTCTGCCAGGTGAGCTAATAGAGCGCTCATATAACCACTGCCTGTACCTATTTCCAGTACATTGTCTGTTTTTTTCACCTGCACTGACTGCAATATTTTAGCTTCTATTTTTGGAAAAAGCATGACCTGGTTATGTCCAATAGGCAGTTCAGCGTCTGAAAATGCTGACCCTTTCATATTATCAGCAACATAATTTTCTCTTGGAATCATTTCTAGTGCATCCAAAGCCACTGGATCGATGACATTCCATGGTCTGATTTGCTGTTCAATCATATTATGGCGAGCTGTTTCAAAATTCATTTCAATCATCATTATTCCCTATCTCTAATGTATCGGCCGACTGACTTAATAATAGTGTGTCGATATTTAAATTTAATAGCCAGGCAAGCCAGCAGAATACCTTTGATTATAGAGGAATTTAAATCTGATGGGTAGACATAAGCGACTGGTTGTATTGTGCAACTCTTGAGATGCATATTGCACAAGGGATGCGGGTGTTTGTTTGTCAGCTGTAAGAACTATGGGGCTTTTGTGAGTGGCATATTTTTTGCTAAAAAATAAAAATTGTAGGATAAAAAAATATTAATAATAATTTAGCTTTTAAGTTTGAGGGAAAAATTTATGCTATTTGAATCGTTCACGGCCGCACAGTCAACATTGCTCTGGTCTGTATTTGGTGTGGCTTTTATTATGGGTGCTATCGTTAACAAAACCAACTTTTGTACCATGGGAGCCGTTTCAGACATGGTAAATATGGGAGATTATAGCCGTTTTCGGGCCTGGCTTTTAGCAATTGTCGTCGCAATTGTTGGTATGTTGATTTTAGAGGCCGCTGGAGTTGCTGATCCTGATGGTAGTTTCCCTCCTTATCGTGCTAACCAACTCATTTGGGCTGAAAATTTACTGGGTGGTTTTTTATTTGGTATTGGCATGACTCTGGCGAGTGGTTGTGGTAATAAAACACTGATTCGTATTGGTGGTGGTAATCTTAAGTCGATAGTTGTCTTTCTGATTGTTGGAGTTATTGCATACTTTATGACAACACCTTTCCCTGGTAGTGACCAAACACTTTTTTCCATTTTGTTTTATGACTGGATTCGACCTTTGGCCATTAGTCTGGATACCAAGCAGGACCTCGGATCAATGATCAGTAGTGAAAATTCAATGACCATGAGATTAATTGCTGGTGGTGTGATTTCATTGCTTTTATTGGTTTATATTGTCAAAAGTAAAGGCTTCAGAATGAATCCAGAGCATTGGTTTGCTGGCATTGCAGTCGGCCTGGCTGTTTTGGCAGGCTGGTATTTAAGCAGTTCCATGATGGTTGATATTCCAGATGAAGGTGAGCAGTACTCTCTGGTCGAATACTATGAAAACTGGGATATGATCAGTGATTCTGAAGAAGGTAAACCCGCACAGGGCTCAACACTTTCGCCCCAGTCTTTTACCTTTGTCAATCCCATGGGGCAGACCGTAGGCTATGCCAGCTCAGGCTTACAATCTTCGTTACTCACCTTTGGTATTATTTCTGTGTTTGGTGTGATTCTAGGCTCACTGGCCTGGGCGTTGATTAGTCGGAGTTTTAGAATTGAATGGTTTTTTAATATCAAAGATTTTGTTAATCATGTCATTGGTGCGATTTTAATGGGCTTTGGTGGTGTTTTGGCAATGGGTTGTACCATAGGTCAAGGTATAACTGGATTATCAACTCTAGCTGTAGGTTCAATCATAGCCTTTGTTGCCATTATTTTTGGCAGTGCATTGACGATGAAGATTCAGTACTATCAAATGCTTTATGAAGATGCTTCTTTCTTTGCAGCGCTGACAACTGCGTTAGTGGAACTGAGGCTGTTACCTAAGGGAATGAGGAAGCTGGAAGCACTTTAATAGAGATGATGTTGAACTTAATATCAAAAGATTGTGCGGTTGTTCGGATAAGGTGCTTGTGAAGACGATTGTACAGAGGGCTGGTTGACCTATTTTGGGTTAACCAGCCCTCTGTGCAGTCTTAACCGCATTTATCTTGCTGATTCACAATTAAGTTGCTTGATAATCCTGGAAACGCGCTAATCACTGACATAAGAACTGCCGCGACATAGGGTAATGATTGCACTAACAATACAATAAACCATAACATCAAATCCAGATCATTCAGTGAAAAAATAAAGTAAATTGTACCTGCTGCAATCCACAGTAATGACATAATGACTGTTTCTTCCAACGCTGCTCCAACGGCTTGAAATAATGCCACGGATTCTTCCATTTTTGGTGTTCTCAAAAACGGACGACCCGTGGTAAAGAGTCCCAGCCACATGGCTTTGGCTATTGTGTGAGACAGAGCGAGTCCAGAAATAGCTGCAGCGACCGTTTGGCGTAATGTCACGACAATATTGACACCCCGATAGAGATAAAACAGTTTTAGTATTTTAAATACAAACAGGCTAAGAGGTAAAATTGAAAATATCACCAGTGGTGGTGCAATGTGTTCGGGAGCCACAACCATTGCGACAGTCCACAGTATTGCAGCCAGGTTGAATAGTAAATTGATTCCGTCAGCAAGCCAGGGTAACCAGCCAGCAATGAAGTGATAGCGTTGTCCGGAAGATAATTGACTTTTTGCTTGACCAGACAGTTTGCCCCAATGGTGGCGCATGATTTGCATCGCACCATAAGCCCATCGGAAGCGCTGGTTTTTATAATCCACAAAAGTATCAGGCATTAAACCTTTACCATAACTCTTGGGGCTATAAACCGCCTCATGACCTGCAGAAAAAATCATTAAACCTAATTCGGCATCTTCAGTAATGGTCTTTTCACTCCAGCCACCCACTTCTTCTAAAACTGTTTTTCTGACCATGGTCATTGTACCGTGTTGAATAATGGCATTGCGCTCATTTCGTGTCACCATGCCAATGTAGAAAAAGCCTCGATATTCAGAAAAACACATGGCTTTAAAGGCATTTTCATGAAGATCTCGATAATCTTGAGGTGATTGAACGATGGCCACTTCTGGACGGGAAAACTGGGGAACCAAATCTTTTAACCAATCGGGAGTAACGCAATAATCACTGTCAATGACGGCAATGACTTCGGCTTCTTGTGCGGTCTTTTCTAAAGCAAAATTCAGAGCACCTGACTTAAAGCCAGAAAGTGGATCTTTGTGATAAAACTTAAATCGCTCACCCAACTGCACACAATGAGCCTCAACGGGTTGCCAAACTAAAGGATCTTTAGTGTTATTATCAATGACGATAACTTCAAAATTTTTGTAATCCAATTCAGACAGAGCATTGAGGGTTGAAATCATCATGTCAGGTGGTTCGTTATAAGCGGGTACATGAACAGAGACAAAAGGCAGTTCAATATCATCACTATCAAGGGCTAGCAGCTCACGACGTTTTTCTTTTATCCAGAGTGTTTCAGCCCATTCATGAGCTTCAATTAACAAGACGATGGCAACACCGACCATACCAAAAGCAAGTACGATTCCAACTAAAATAGTTGAGAGAGTCATGTACTGGTCAACATAATCATAAATAATCCAGACAATGACCGTTGAGAGAATGAAAGCGATAAGTGCCAGAAAGCTACGACCTGAGTGACTCAATGTTTTGGCGTCAATGGATAGCATTAAAAAGAAAATAATGGCAAACAAGACCGAAAGGCCTGCTAAAAAATCCCATTGTGGTATCTCAATAATGGGCTTGGTAAATTCAAATTTAGTTTGGCGTTCCACATCATAAACGCCCCAATAGGCTCCAATAGAACCTTCAACTTCTAATTTCCAGGGTTGATCAAAGGCTTCCATCAAGTAATAGATATAATTATTTTTTTCTGCCGTGTGCAGAAAACGACGTAAAAAAGTGGCTTCGTTGGCTTCAGAAGCAATTGATTCCTTTTGAGTTCGACCATTGCTGGGCCAGCCAACTTCCGCAATGATAATGGGTTTTCCTGGAAATAAGTGTTTCAGGTGTGCCATGCGGTTTTCAATATGTCCCACCGCATTATCCAGCGAGATCCCTTCCCAAAATGGCAACATATGCACTGCGATATAATCCACATGCTTCACTAATTCAGGGTATTTTACCCAGATATGCCAGGGTTCAGCGGTACTGACGGGCATGCCAAGTTCTGCTCGCACATGATCAAGGTGTGCGATCAAATGTCCAATGGGTAAGTCTTTGCGCAATAACACTTCATTGCCAACTAATACGCGAACCACATTGCGGCGATTATCATCGGCAATACGAATTAATGTTTCGACTTCTTGTGAGTTTCTTTGTTGATTTTTATCTAGCCAGCCACCTAAGGCAACGTTTAAGTCATACTTGCGGGCAATTTCTGGGATCTTGCCCAGTGTTGAATGAATGCTATAAGTTCGAATGGCGTGTGTTTTACCCGAAAGCAGCGCTATATCATCATTAATTTCTGCTTCCGTAGGGTAAAGATCTTTGCTGGGATCATGTTGGACACGTAAGGGTGAAAATGAAAATCCCTGTATTGTATCAGGCCATGGTGGTTCCATTTCAGGCCTGTTTGCCAGTGCCCAAAGACTGATCGTTAGTACTGCAATAACTAATGATATGATAATATTTGATAATCTCACCGTAGAAACGTCCATAATATTTGATGAAGCCAGATATTTTATCATTGCTTTTAATGATATAACGGATGTTGATCGCAAAACGTCTATTTTTAACACTATCATCTTCATTAGCTCTATAAATAATAGGTGATTATTAAATCTTAAATAATCAGTTTTCCCTTGAAATTTTAGTAAAATTCAGTTATTTTCAATCTGCTAGGGGTCCTCATTTTGTTCCATTTTTATGAGGCGAGAAACACCCTTTGAACCTGATCCGGTTCACACCGGCGTAGGAAAGCGCTTTAATCTGTGTTGATGCAAATAATTTGTTACTCATCGCTCGATTAGTCTTCATACGCCTGTTTTGTTTGATAGTTTTTTTAAAAGATAGTTAGCAACAGTAAGGACCAGTATGAGCGCAATTCCAGAAGATTTTATTCTCCAGACCAGTCAATTATCCGAAGACGTAACTCGCCCTTTCACAGGATCGAAAAAAATCTACGTACAGGGCAGTCGGCCTGATATTCAGGTGCCTATGCGTGAAATTATTCAGGATGATACCCAAACCAATGAGGACATCGAAAAGAACCCACCCATTCCTGTGTATGATACTTCTGGCATCTATACTGATCCTGAAGCCAATATTGACTTACTTAAAGGCTTACCAGCGTTACGTGATAACTGGATTAATGAGCGTGAAGATACAGAACAGCTGAGCGGTCCAAGTTCAGAATATGGCAATCAGCGTCAAAATGATCCAAAGCTAGCTGATTTAAGGTTTGAGCACATTCGTGCCCCTCGCAAAGCCATCAGCGGTAAAAATGTGTCCCAAATGCATTATGCTCGTCAGGGAATTATTACACCTGAAATGGAATATGTTGCTATTCGTGAAAATACCAAATTACAGGAAATGCGTGACTCAGGTTTGATGAGACAACACCCTCAACATGCTGGTGAAGATTTTGGTGCCAGTATTCCTGATGAAGTGACTCCAGAGTTCGTTCGTGATGAAATTGCCAAAGGGCGCGCCATTATCCCTGCAAATATTAATCACCCTGAAATAGAACCGATGATCATTGGTCGTAATTTTCTGGTTAAAGTGAATACCAATATTGGTAACTCTGCAGTGACCTCATCAATCACTGAAGAAGTCGAAAAAATGGTTTGGTCAACTCGTTGGGGTGGTGATACTCTGATGGATCTGTCCACAGGCAAAAATATTCATGAAACTCGTGAGTGGATCATTCGTAACTCACCAGTACCCATTGGAACAGTACCCATCTATCAGGCACTGGAAAAGGTGAATGGCAAAGCAGAAAATCTGACCTGGGAAATATTCAAAGATACCTTAATTGAACAAGCAGAGCAGGGTGTGGACTATTTTACAATTCATGCAGGCATCCGTTTACAGCATGTTCCTTTAACCGCTAAACGCCTGACAGGTATTGTCTCTCGTGGTGGCTCGATTATGGCTAAATGGTGTCTTGCACATCACACTGAAAGCTTCCTATACACGCATTTTGAAGATATCTGTGAAATCATGAAAGCTTATGATGTCGCTTTCTCACTTGGGGATGGTCTGCGTCCCGGCTCTATTGCAGATGCCAATGATGAAGCACAATTAGGTGAATTAAGAACTTTGGGTGAATTGACGCAAATTGCCTGGAAGCATGATATTCAGACGATGATTGAAGGTCCGGGTCATGTGCCAATGCACATGATTAAAGAAAATATGGAAATTCAGCTGGAATCTTGTAACGAAGCGCCTTTCTACACTCTTGGGCCATTGACGACAGATATTGCACCAGGTTATGACCATATTACCTCTGCCATAGGGGCCGCACAGATTGGCTGGTATGGTACGGCTATGCTATGTTATGTAACGCCTAAGGAGCACTTAGGCTTGCCTAATAAAGCGGATGTACGTGATGGTATTATCACCTATAAACTGGCTGCTCATGCAGCGGATTTAGCAAAGGGAATACCTGGAGCACAAGTTCGAGACAATGCCATGTCTAAAGCCCGTTTTGAATTTCGCTGGGAAGACCAGTTTAACCTTGGGTTAGATCCAGAGCGAGCTAGAGAATACCATGATGAGACCATGCCCAAACAAGCACATAAAGTCGCGCATTTCTGTTCAATGTGTGGTCCAAATTTTTGTTCAATGAAGATATCACAGGATGTCAGAGACTATGCAGCAGAGCATGGTATTACTGATATTAGTGTTGCGATTGAAGAAGGGATGGCTGAAAAGTCAGCGCAATTTAAAGAAACAGGCAGCAAAATTTATAATAAATCCTGATCTCTGACCTTTTCTTATCATATAAACGCCTCTATCTTTAATAAAGAAACTATCAAGAGGCGTTCTCTTCATTTTATTTTCCATTGAACGACCTTAATTATTTGTTTTTATACTGAATACTGACACTGGATTTTGAAAAATAATGCTTAATATTTTATTTGACTGGTTTGATAATGTTCAACAATATTTCGTCCGCTTGATTAAACTTTATCATGTGCAAAATCTGAAAGAGAAAGGCATTATTTGGTCGATTGGCTTGTTAATTGTCACTTTATTGGTTGTCTGGTTAATTCTTGCATTTTTATGGAGTCGTGAACCTGCTTTGTTTGATGTGCGTGAACAAACTCAATCAGTTATCGATGAACTTAATGAAACATCTGCTCAACAACATAAAGTGGTTGTTGGCGCGACCACAACGGCCACAGTGATTAACATCAGCAGAACTCTATTGAATAAGCCTGGAGGATACTTAAGTAATGATGTTACGCCTCCAGGGATTTTTCTGGATAATATTCCCAACTGGGAATATGGTGTGTTAGTTCAAATTAGAGACATGTCACGGGTGCTGAGAAATGATTTCAGTATGTCACAATCGACTTCAACAGAAGACAAAGATCTGAATCTTGCAGAACCTTCATTTAACAATGATGCCAATAAATGGCTTTGGCCTGCCTCTGAGAGTAAATATCAGGAGGGAATTGACTATCTGTACCGCTATTTAGAGCGTCTAGTGGACATGGAAAAGCCCAACGCCCAGTTTTATGCCCGTGCGGATAACCTGGTTGACTGGTTGCAGGTTGTGGAAAAACGTCTTGGCAGCTTATCACAAAGGTTAAGTGCCAGTGTCGGTCAAGAAAGAATTAATACGGACTTGGCAGGCGATGCTCAGGCACAACAAGCGACATCTACGCCTGATAATTTATTGATTAAAACATCGTGGTTTGAAATTGATGATGTATTTTATGAAGCAAGAGGAGCAGCCTGGGGACTGGTACATTTACTTCATGCAGTAGAGACGGATTTTGGCCCTGTTTTGAAAAAGAAAAATGCTTTATTGAGCCTGAGGCAAATTATTCGAGAGTTGGAAGCGACTCAAAATCCTATTTGGAGTCCCATTATTTTAAATGGCAGTGGTTTTGGTATGACTGCAAACCATTCATTAGTGATGGCATCCTATATTTCAAGAGCCAATGCGGCTATTATTGATCTAAAACGGCTTTTACAGGATGGTTAAAAAATAAAAATTCGTCTGATTTGATTCAGGTGTCCTCATTGTGAATGGGGTCTACTGACTTATACATCGCCGATATAAGTATAATGAGCATACAGTCTCTAGCTATAGAGCACTATCTTTTTAAAGTTGTTGCTTAGAAAAAACCAGGGATACTTTCAGACCAGCCCGACTCATTAAACAGAATAAGATACAATGTTTCATCCCATTCATGCCCCCAAGGGCCAGTCTTAATCAAGTGTTTGCTATAACCTCTTTGGACTCCAGGAGGTATAAATCCAAAAGGGATACTATTAATCAAAAGGGCAACAGAACGTCCGTCAGGACTCCATTTAAATTCAAAAATATCAGACTGTAATGGCGTAAATTCAGCGTGGGCATGGGCATAACTTGTAACTGCCGGGGGAGAAGATGTTCTAAACTGAGAGATTTCTGATTCTTTGGGCGCTTTAATACGGTTATAGATCCAGCAGTCAGCAACGACGACAGGGCTATTGGGCTTTGTCAGGTACAGCCAGGCTGAATGCCCATGATCTTCAAATCGAGCTTCTTTATTGGAGAGTGGATTTTTCTCACATAATACGGTGCTTTTTTTCATCTTTAATTTGAATGCCTTAAGCTAAGCATAAGATGAAATTCAGATATGGTGAGTGTGTTAGAAAAAGCTTTAAACATGAGCTCCGTCTCTTTCGCTTATCCAGTGACCTGATTTTCCACCTTCTTTTTCTAAAAGGCGTATGTTGCCCATGACCATTCCACGGTCCACTGCTTTACACATGTCATAGATGGTGAGCAGGGCAATTTGGCTTGCTGTTAATGCTTCCATTTCAACGCCTGTTTTACCATCGGTTTCAACCGTACAGAGACAGATGACTTTATTCTCAGCTTCAATGATATTGAGTTCTAGGTCAACATGAGTGAGCGCAAGAGGATGGCATAAAGGAATAAGATTAGAGGTTTGTTTGGCTGCCATAATACCAGCAATTCGCGCTATGCCTAAGACATCGCCTTTTTTATGCGTGCCTGAGACAATAAGTGCCAGTGTTTCTGGCAACATAGTAATCTCACCCTCAGTGACGGCACGGCGGTGAGTAATTTCTTTTGCACCCACATCGACCATGTGAGCTTCACCCTTAGTATTAAAATGTGTTAGTTTGTTCATAAGCCTTTAGTGAAAATTAGAAATTATAATTCAAAGTATAAGTCTAATGCTGAAAGATCTTTTGATTAAAAGAGACCAGGAACACGTATAAGTATCAAAATATCGTATAATTATAAGTAATTTCGTTTAGTGTTTCTTAAACATTTGCTGATTAGAAGCATTTATTATTGGTATATTAGAAAATTATACTAAATTTAGAGAGCTTAATCCTCTCTTTTTTATTCTTGTCAGGATTGAGGCTGACTTTAGTCCTGAATTGTGAGGTAAGTATGGGTATCCACGTTAAATTTTTTGCCAGCATGAGAGATCTGATGGGTGATGACCGCGATATTGAAAGTGAAATTATAAAAGAAAAAGCATTAAATACCGTTGATGATATCTGGAATTATTGTGCTGAGGGTAAAGAACGTTCTGCAAATGTGTTGATTGCTGTGAATATGGATTATGTTAATGGCCAATCTCAGATTAAAGAAGGTGATGAAGTAGCCTTTTTTCCACCAGTCACTGGAGGTTGAGCATGAAAATTATCATCGATTCTTCCCCGTTTGATCCCTGGCGCATTTTAGATGAGTACCAGAAGAACATGCCAAAACTGGATGGTCAATATGGTGCAACCGCTGTTTTTGTGGGCACAATGCGTGATTTTAATGAAGGTGATAATGTCTCAGAAATGTTTTTAGAGCATTACCCTGGTATGACTGAAAGGCACCTGGAAAATATCTGTCAGCAAGCGACGGGTGAATATCAATTATTAGAGAGTTTAGTCGTGCATCGTGTGGGGGTAATCAAACCCAATGATCCAATTGTTTTAGTGGCTGTTTGGACTGCTCATCGAAAACAGGCTTTTGAAGCTTGTCGGGAAATTATGGAAGACTTGAAATCAAAGGCTCCTTTTTGGAAAAAAGAACAACTCAATGGCGGAAAAGATCGTTGGGTGGATAAAAATACGAAAGGATATTAGTACTTCAACTCATAAGTTTGGCTGGTAATATGTTTGTCAACTCAGAATAGGCAAGGCTATATTCTTGCCTTTTTTATGAAAAAATAACGGCTATAAACCACGTTATAAATAGTGTCTCCAGGATTCAGGTCTGTGGTCTCTGCAGTCACATAGTTTTTTCTTTTTGGGTCTTAAATAAATGACATCACTACAGTGCTTATCATGAACTTCCTCAATAAGGCGTTCTTTTTTAGTATTTTCTCGTGATGCTTCTTCGCAATAAAAAACAATGCTTCGTTTTATTTTTGCCAGAATTGAATTATTCAGATGAAAGCCTTCAAAGCGTAAGACATCTTCAATTTCTTCCAGGGTTATTTGATTGAGATTGTATGCTATTTTGATATGATGATGATCAAGTACATGGGACATTAAAACGCCATGCAGATCATTAATAATAAATACCGCTGAGTGTGCCTGATCAGTATCGGCATGCAGAGAGCAGAAATGAATTTCTCGGTGCTTTACAACTTGTTGACTCATCTTGGTCCTCCCCCAATTGTTACAAACAAAAGCCATTTCACCAAAATTAGAGTTGTGTGTTTTATTATTATATTTAGGTTGTTTGTGGCTTAGTAACTTCTGTTCAAGAATAATCCGTATAGAATAAAAAGTACAGTCTTAGCTCCGTTTAAAAAGCTATAGTGACTATTCTATGCTTTGAAACTGAACAAGAACATAGAAAATAACCCTATAAAGTATAGTATTTTCCCAGTCAAAAATTATTCAAGGTTGAAAGCTCTTTGAGCAATGGTAACACGGGGTAGTCCACTTAGATCCTTTAGAGTCTTGATTTTATAGAAATTTTGAGTTTGAAATAGAGTCTGAACGGCTTCAGCTTGATTATAGCCATGCTCAAACAACAGCCATCCACCCTGCTTCAGAAAGTGATGGCTTTGAACAATAATTTCTTTGATATCGGCTAATCCATTATCGTTAGAGATCAGTGCAGTTAATGGTTCATAACGCCTGACATTGGTTTCTAAATGGGGATCATTCTCAGCAATATAGGGTGGATTTGAGACAATAATATCAAATAGCTGCTCAGGAATGCCTTTGAACCAGTGAGACTGACAAAAAGAAACATTGCCCAGCTTGAATTTAGAAGCATTTTCTTTGGCAGTGTGAAGAGCCTGTGTGCTAATGTCTGTAGCGAGAAGTTTGCTCTTCTCTCGCTCGGCTGCAATGGCCAGTGCTATTGCGCCACTGCCAGTGCCTAAATCTAAAATGGATTGCATATCATCTGTAGGGATTTTTTCCAAAGCACACTCGACCAGAAGCTCGGTTTCAGGGCGGGGGATTAATGTCTCAGGCGTAACATCAAGGGTGAAGGACCAGAAATCTTTAGTACCTGTGATATAAGCAATGGGCATTCCTTGAGAACGTAAATCAAGATAATGCTGAAATTGATTGATTTGTTCAAGAGTGAGCTCGCTTTCAGGCCAGGTTAACAACCAGGTTTTTGTATAGAGCTTGTCGGACTTATAATCAGAGCCATCATTTAAGACTTTCAGTAAGAGTATCTCACTGTCGAGTCTAGGACTGCCACTGTCACTAAGCGTTCTGATTCCAAACTGCAGGGTTTCAATAATGGTGGTACTAGTTTGTGACATAATTCTACATTGAAATTGAAAGGTGACCTACTGGATACAGTTGTTATTCTTCTGCCATAGAAGCCAGAAGCTCAGCCTGGTATTCACTCAGTAGTGGATCAATAATAGAGCCTAAATCACCATTCATGACTTCTTCAAGTTTGTATAAAGTCAAATTAATACGATGATCGGTGACTCGGCCTTGTGGGAAATTATAGGTTCTTATGCGCTCACTGCGATCGCCACTACCCACCTGTAACTTTCGATCGGCGGCTTGCTCTGATTGTTGTTTGTCGCGTTCTGCTGCTGTAATGCGGGATGACAACATTGACATGGCTTTGGCCTTATTTTTATGTTGTGAACGCTCTTCCTGGCATTCTACTACGACGCCTGTTGGTATATGTGTGAGTCGAATGGCTGAATCGGTTTTGTTTACGTGCTGCCCACCCGCACCTGACGCTCGAAATGTATCAATACGCAAATCCTTTGAATTAATCTCAATGGCTTCAACTTCATCCACTTCAGGGATAATAGCGACAGTACAGGCAGAAGTGTGAACACGACCTTGAGATTCTGTTTCAGGCACTCGTTGGACTCGATGAGCGCCAGACTCAAATTTAAGTTTTGAAAAAGCCCCCTGGCCGACTACGCGAGCCACAATTTCTTTGTAACCACCATGATCGCCAGTATTTTCTGTTAGGATCTCAATTGTCCACTTTTGAGATTCGGCATATCTGCTGTACATTTTAAACAAATCACCAGAAAAAATAGCCGCTTCATCGCCACCAGTGCCTGCCCGAACTTCCAGATAAATATTATTGGCATCATTGGGATCTTTAGGTAAGAGCATCTTTTGCAACTCAAGGGACAAGAGTTCTTGTTGCTGTTTGCCTTCTTTGAGTTCTTCTTCAGCCATTTCTTTCATATCAGGATCGTTGTCATCCAGCATTTCTGTTGCAGATTCAATGGTATCAACCGCTTCGCGGTATTGGCCAAAGCATTCAACCAATGGGCCGAGTTCTGCATATTCTTTTGAAAGTTCCCGAAATTTGTTCTGATCAGCCATTACTTCCTGTTGAGAAAGCAATATTGCAATTTCTTCATAACGTTCAGAAAGTGTTTCAAGTTTGTTTTGTATCGAGGGTTTCAAGGGAATACTCTTAGCTATTAAATGGACTGGATGACTGCGATTTTATTAGATGGTATTGATTAATCGTTGAATTAATCTATGGTTCATCAGCTTGTAGTTCGAATAGTTCAATGGCTGCATCAACCAGCTCTGTTCGACCATCCATACCAGCCTGCTTGATTTGTACACAAGGCCGATGAATGAGTTTATTGGTCAACTGTCTGGCAACATCGTTGAGAATTTGCTCTGCTGATTTACCTTTTTCCATCTGTTTTTTTGCATTTTCTAAAACGGAATCACGAATAGATTCAGCTTGTTCGCGATACAAGCGCATAGTGCTGATGGAATTGAGGGAGCGCAGCCAGTTCATAAAATGACAGACTTCAACCTCAATAATATCCTCTGCTTTAAGAGCGGCATCCTGACGTGACTTTAGGCCTTCATCAATAATTTCTTTAAGATCATCAACGGTATATAAAAAAACATCTTCAAGCTCGCCAACTTGTTCTTCAATATCTCTGGGAACGGCAATATCAACCATGAAAATAGGGGCATGCTTACGGATCTTAATGGCAGCTTCAACGGTGCCTTTACCTAAAATGGGTAATTGGCTTGCGGTAGAGCTGATGACTATGTCGGCCTCAGCAAGATGAGCTGGAATCTCACTCAAGGCAATGGCATAGCCATTAAATTCTTGAGCAAGAGTATGGGCTTTGTCAACGGTTCGATTAGCAATAATAATGCGCCCAATGCCTGACTCGTGTAAATGACGAGCAACGAGCTCGACGGTTTCACCTGCGCCAATGAGAAGGGCTGTATGTTCTTTAAAGTCACTGAAAATTTGCTTTGCTAGACTGACCGACGCAAAAGCAACAGAAACTGGGCTGGCACCAATTGCAGTGTCAGTACGAACCTGCTTAGCGCAACTAAAGGTATGTTGAAATAATTTATGTAAAAACTGACCAATGGTGCCACTTTCATTGGCGACTGAAAAAGCGGACTTTAATTGGCCCAGTATCTGAGGCTCACCAAGAACCAGAGAGTCGAGGCCACTGGCAACACGCAACATGTGTTTAACGGCGTCCTTATCAGGATGCAGATACAAATATTCTGAAATATCTGTATCAATCAAATCGTGGTGGCCTTTTAACCATTCTATCAAAGAGGCTATTGAGCGTTCGCTTCCACTTTCATCACAATTCAGTTGACAATATAATTCAGTGCGATTACAGGTGGATAAGATAACAGCTTCATTGACTGCATCTTGAGAGACCAGATCCTTTAATGCATCTGGAATTGTATCAGGTGCAAAAGATAACTGCTCCCTGATTTTGACTGGGGCAGTTTTATGATTAATACCGAGTGCAAGCAACGACATAGAAAGTGTATTATAAGCCCTTAGCCATCTATAAAAGTTATTTTGGAGCCATCAATCAAAAAATTTATTCTGTCGATTTGTTAAAACTTTTCTATAAATAAAAGAGTTAAAATGGACGGTGTTGCATTTTGCGATTGATAAGAGTTCACTTATTAAACACGACATTTTGCGTAAAATTTGCCCAAAACTCAAGTAATCTCTCTAATATAATTTTAATTTCAACTATAATTATATAGATTGTGTTATAAACATAACAGCTTTGAATCAACTTAAAACAAATGGAACTTAAGATGATAAAGGGGTTCTAAGCTAATATGCCTGTCATTCGGAGAAAAAATGCACTCTAGACTATTTGTTAAATTGACTAAACTGAACTCCACACTTCTATCCATCAGTTTTCTATTGAGCCTTACCCTAACAGGGTGTGCAACTCATTCTCAAATAGATCATGATTTAAATAACAACTCGGATTTAAGTCAACCATCACCTCATAAAAGTAAAGCTCAACCTGCAACTGCTCGAGCAGAGAATAAAGAGACTGCTCTGACAACATCCAATGAACCCGCTCAGGAATTAACGCCAGAATTACTCTATGATCTGATGTTGGCTGAATTAGCACTGCAAAGAAATGATTATGAGTTGGCTTTTAATAAATATTATGAAGCAGCCGAGCAAACAAAAGACAGCCGTTTAGCTAAAAAAGCCACTCGCGTTACTTTATTTTCAAAAAATGATGAGCAAACCTTTAAAGCGGTAAAATTGTGGTCTGAAATACAGCCAGATAATATTGATGTACAGCAAATTTATGCTTCCTCACTTATTTCACAAAATCAAGATAAACTGGCGCTGACTCACTTACAGAAAGTTATTAATTTAAGCAATAGCTTTGAAAAAGGCTTTAAACGTTCCTACTCAATTATTGAAACAATTGAAGAGCAGGGGAGGGCAAGCAGTCTTTTTTCTCAATTAACAGAAAGCCACAAAAATGAGCCCTTAGTTAAGCTTTATCAGGCAAAACTGGCCTTTAAATTTGTCGATTACCCTTCAACTGAAAAACATTTGAGTGAACTACTGGGCAGTAAACCTGATTACTTGGATGCATTAATACTTCAAGTTGAATTATTAAAAAAACAGAGTAAAGATTTACAGGCCATTAAAACCCTGCAGAAGATCATAAAAAAATTACCAGAGAACACTGCTTTAAGGCTGGAACTGGCCAGATTACTGGTTAAAACTAAAAGTTATGAAGAAGGTTTAAAACAAGTTGAGCAACTGGCAAAGAAGGATCTTGCACCTGAAGTTTTATTTGCTATCAGCCTACTCGCCATTGAAATGAATAAGCTAGATGAAGCAAAGCTGTATCTGGAACGTTTACATGCTTATCGATTATACGCCAGTGAGTCAGCCTATTTTATTGGTCAACTTGAAGCGGGCCGTGAGCATTATGCTGAGGCAGAAGACTGGTTTAAGCGGGTCAAAAATGGCAAATATACTTTCGAAGCCTACTTGGGGCTGGTTATGGTTTATTCACAGCAGCAAAAATTTGATGAAGCGTTTAAATTATTAGAACATTCCAGTGCTAACAATGCGAAGCAAAGTACTGATATTTTACAGATTAAAGCTGAAGTTTATGCCAAAGCGAAAGACTATACGAAAGCCTATGAGATTTATACCCAAGCGGTGAATTTAGCACCCAATAACCATGACATTCTTTATGGGCGTGCGATGTTGGCAGAAAAGTTTGATAGAATCGATTTGCTGGAAAATGATCTTCATACCATTCTTGCTTCTAATCCTAAAGACAATCAAGCTCTCAATGCGCTGGGTTATACCTTGGCAGATCGAACGGATCGTTATCAAGAAGCCTTACAATACATTGAGCGAGCACTGGCAGTGAACCCTGAAGATGTTGCTACGTTAGATAGTATGGGGTGGGTACTCTATAAAATGGGAAGACACAGTGAGGCCTTATATTATCTGAAAAAAGCCTATGATAAAGAACCTGATCCTGAAATTGCTGCTCATTATGGTGAAATACTTTGGGTTGCAGGGCAGACTCAAAAAGCAAAATC
>JADGEK010000195.1 GCA_016744395.1 Gammaproteobacteria bacterium
ATAATAGTCAGTGCATTTCTTTTGCTTGGTCAACCTGCTATTGCAGCAAAAGTGACACTGGATTCATCCAGTTGGGGATTGGAAGAGGGAAAAGCTTGTGTCGACTGTCATTCTAAGTCTTCTTCAGGCTTAACCCATCAGTGGAAAAACAGTGCCCATGCACAGGCAAATGTAAATTGTCTGGATTGTCATCAGGCTTACGAAGATGATGCGGATGCTATGGAACATGAAGGCAGTGTTATTGCCACCATTGTCTCGCCTAAAGATTGTGGCCGTTGTCATACACAAGAATTTAAGCAGCAGAAAGGTTCAGTGCACACAAAAGCGGTTTCATTAATCAAGAATCGCATGCCGATTATGGCTGAGTACTTTGGTAGTCTTTCGATTAATGATGCTGGCTGTGCTAAATGTCATGGCTCAGAAGTTAAGGTAAGAGGAGATGGTACTCTTGACCCATCTACTTGGCCAAATTCAGGTATTGGTCGAATTAATCCAGATGGTTCTTTGGGCTCTTGTTCAGCTTGTCATGGTCGTCATCAGTTTTCCAAAGCTCAGGCTCGTGAACCTGCCGCCTGTACTTTTTGCCATTCTGGACCTGACTCTCCTGATGATGAAGTGTACGCGACCTCTAAACATGGCATGATGTATGAGGCTCATAAAAGTGAGATGAATATGGACAGTGATAGCTGGGTCGCAGGTAAAGATTATTCAGCGGCTCCAACTTGTGTCAGTTGCCATATGGGCGCTGCAGGTAAAATGAAGTCAACTCATGATGTCGGCATGCGTGATTCATGGAATTTGAATGCAGGTGTTTCAACTCAGCAATACCTGGTTATTTTTGATGATGGTGAAAAGCGTGAACTATCAAAGTCCGATCCAATTCCCCGTAAAGGTGAGAGTATCTCTAAGATGGATGGCACTATGGGCAAGGTGAAAGCGGTTGCCTCACCAAAGCGACGTCGTAGTGCTATGGTAAAAACCTGTCTGGAATGTCACAGCAAAAACTATGTCATTGGTGCTATGAAACAGTTTGATAATGTTGTCGAATTATATAATGAAAAATACGGTAAACCAGCACTTCAAATTATGCAGGCCCTTTATTCTGAAGAGTTACTGACACCTTTACCTTTTGATGAGCCTCTGGAAGTGACTTACTGGAATATTGGCCATCGGGGAGGGACTCGTGCTCGTCATGGCGCTGCGATGACAAGCCCTAGTAATATTTGGCATGGAATGGCTGATGTTGCGACACTTTTTTATGGCACTTTCTTGATACAAGTGCGAGAAGTGGCGGGTTCAGAAAGAGGTGAAGCAATTATTAAGAAATATATCAACCAATCGGAACATCATAAATGGTTGAACAACCCTGGCAAAATAACCCCACTTCTGGGTTATGGCAAAGGGAGAAGTGATGAAAATTAATGATTTCTTACCAGCCTTTATTACCCGACATGTGTTATTTGCACTCATATTTGGTGGTGTTTGCGGTATTGGCTTCATTCTTTTCTTAATTGAGTTTGACCACTATACTAGTACTGAAGAGTTTTGCACTTCTTGCCATTCGATGGAGTTAGCTGCTGAACCTTATCGAAATTCAGCACACTACAAACCGAAGTCTGGAGTTAGGGCCAGTTGTGGTGACTGTCATGTCTCTGAAGGAGTCTTATCTGCTACCTGGGATCATTTTATGGGCAGTAAGGATTTATATAAGCAAATATTTGGCCATGATTATGATGATCCTGTGATTAATGCATTGCGTTTGCCCGAAGCTGCTTTTGATGCCCGAAAGTGGTTTAAAAAGAGAGACTCAGCGACGTGTAAAAAATGTCATGTCAAAGAAGCGATCCATGGTGATCGACCCGATACTTTACAAATACATCTGGAAGATGCGAAAGATAAATCGTGTATTGAATGTCATTATAATCTGGTGCACCGAACAATCCCTGATGAAAGAACCTTTAAAAGGGATAAATGGAATGCCATGATAGAAGAAGAATTTGGCTTGGAAAAAGGTTCTGCAAAGAAAATATTAGAAGAGTAACTCAGTTTCTTCTCCTTTTTGGGAACATGAATCATCAGTGATAATTTTATACTGATCAATGATTGAGAACATATTATGCTATTATCATTAGGCTGTCAGACAATGCGCGAAGGCGTGATTGCAACAATTATATTTTTTGTTTCAGGTGTTTTAACTATTATTGTAGGGGTGGGTATTGTTCCTGAGCTGTTTCATTTAAACCATATTGTTGTATTTGTGGGTTTTTTACTATTATTGCTTGCCCCAATCATACTGGTTTCGACTTTTTTGCTCTCCGTATTACCCAAAGCCAAGGAAAGAATGGATAAATGCGAGCATTAGAGCGTGCTATTTAAAAATGAAAAGTCGTGAAAATGTGAGAATAATATTGTGAAAACATAGTCATAGTAATGAAAGAATTGATATGAAAGAACTGATATGAAAATGCTGTCCTTAGGTTGTAAAACAATTAAAGATGGTATTACAACGGCACTCATTTTTTTTATTATGGGATTGTGTTTTATTCTGACAGGGATTTGGGTGATACCTGAGCTATGGATACTGCCCCAAATAACAATAATAATGGGAGTCGGTATCTTATTTGTGGTGCCAGTAATACTGGTGGCCAGCTTTCTTAAGAATCGATAATTTAAAATTTATTTAGGAGGCTGTTTGAGAATAGTTCCCTACTTCTCGGATAGGACCCAGGGAAATGTCTATTGTTTTACACTTATTAGTTATTGTATTCTGAAATGCAAACAACGTTCAATAAAATAGTGAGGGCCAAATGTCAGATCAAGAGACTTATAATCGTAACGAAAATACTCTAAGCAATCATTTAGATGAAATTTTAAAAGAAAGTCGTCTTCAGATGCAAGAACGCACACAAACAATATTACTTGATATCAATTCCCATGCGTCAAAAGCGCAAAAAGAAGTACGCCA
>JADGEK010000106.1 GCA_016744395.1 Gammaproteobacteria bacterium
GCCAATTAAACGTTTAACGGCATAAATTGTATTTTCAGGGTTAGTTACAGCCTGACGTTTAGCTGGCTGCCCTACTAACACTTCATCATCAGTGTAAGCGACGATGGATGGTGTGGTGCGATCACCCTCTGCATTCTCAATAACTTTTGGCTTGTCGCCATCCATAACAGCTACACATGAATTGGTAGTTCCTAAATCAATACCGATAATTTTACCCATTACTTTCTCCTCAATAATTCTTTTAAACTGTTCGTTTTAATATGCTTATAAAAGTGGGGCTTATTTCCCATCTTTCAAGTGGTTACTTTAAAATAATTGTTAATTCAATTACTTAGAACCTCTTTATTTGTTAACTTTTTACTTGGCAACCATAACCATGGCGGGTCTTACAAGACGTTCATTCAGCAAATAACCTTTTTGCATAATGGCGACAATTGTATTGGATTCTTTACCAGGAATTTCCTGCATCGACATGGCCTGATGAAATTCTGCACTATAGGTATCACCTTCTTCAGGCGCAATTTCACTGATGCCTATTTTACCTAAAGCGTCATTCATCATTTTTAAGGTTAATTCCATGCCTTCACGAATTTTATGTACAGCTTCATCTTCAATATCCATGTCAATTGCGGCTTTTAAGCCAAGTTCCATGGAATCTTTCACTGGCAAGATTTCATTAACCATTTTTTCAATACCAAATTTTCTGGCATTGGATACCTCTTTTTCGGTGCGACGGCGAACATTTTCCATTTCAGCTTTGGTACGTAAAGCAATGTCCCAATTTTCATCTGCTTTAGTTTGAGCTTGTTTAATTCGAACGATTAACTCTTCTGCTTCCAGAGCAGCTAACTCATCAATAACTTCTTCATTGCTATCGGTTTCTTCATTCTCTGTTTCTAAAGAGCTGTTATCAGCAGTGGCATCTGCTTCTGAGGCCTGCGCCTGTACATCTTCTTCCGTCGCTTGCTCATCCGCTTTTTGTTCATCTGCCATTTCTTAAAATCCTATCGTTATTGACTAAAAATTATTTACTAAAAGTTATCTACTAGAAGTTGCTTACAGAAAGTGTGTTCAAATTCATAATTAACACACTCTAAATAAGGGTTAATTTTCATGATTCAAGGCTGAAGTGAGTAATTTTGCTGTTAAATCCACAATTGGGATCACTTTGTCATACGCCATCCTAGTCGGACCAATCACACCAAGCACTCCCATGCTCTGCCCTTCTATCTGGTAGGGCGCTGCAACGACCGAACAATCATCCAATGGGCCATAGCCTGATTCCTGCCCTATGAACAACTGCACACCATCAGCATCGCCCACTTGATTGAGCAAATTAAGGATATGCTGTTTTTCATGAAAGGCTTCAAATAATTGACGCATTCTGTCCATATCGGAGTTATCCGCATACTGCATCAAGTTTGTTTCACCACTGATCATAAAGTTATCTTGTTCTTCGTGATGTTCAGCAAAGGCATGAGTGGCCATTTGAATAGCAGAACGCATCATATCATCCATTTTTTGGCGTGTATTTTCCATTTCACCCGTCAAAATCTGACAAACAGTTTTGATTGACTTACCAATCAATAATGAATTGAGATAATTGCTCATTTGTTGCAGTTGCACTGAAGAATATTCACGGTCCAGTTGCAGTACTCTATTTTGCACTTCATTATCACTTTGTACCAAAATAGCCAGAATTCGATGACCTGAAAGTGGAATAAATTCGATCTGCGTCAGCGCAATCAACTCTTTTTTGGGTAAAACAACCAAGCCAGCCATCTGAGTCATGCCAGACAAAGTATCCATTGCATTTTCTAGGATTTGAGCCTGATCATCGGTGTCATTGACATGTGCCGAAAATTGTTTGAGAAGATCTTTGTCAGGCTGTTTTACTGATAATAAGGAGTCAACAAATAAACGATAACCTTGAACTGTCGGCACTCGCCCTGCTGAAGTATGAGGCGCATGAATGAGTCCCATTTTTTCCAGGTCAGCCATCACATTACGAACAGTTGCTGAACTGACTTTCAGACCAGAAGATTCAACTAATGCTTTTGAGCCCACAGGCAATCCATCGTTAATGTAGGATTCCACCAGGACTTTCATTAATTGGCTGGTACGATCATCAAATATTTGATTTTTTGTCACAATGGCTACTGCTTATAATAGTGGTTATATATGCCTTACATAAGGCTGACTTTTGCAGTTTCAAGTGAAAATTCACAGTAAAGCGCTTATAAAAACAAAATTTGATAATTCAACTGCCTTTTTAATCCCATCATAATCGTAACCACATTCTTCTGATTACTTTTTTATGCCCACAGTATAACGGTGAAGAATTTATTTGGCTGGAGGCTCTTTTTATGCTAATTTCATAACTATAATCTTAGAAAAATTGCATTGAAACTGATTTAAATTGGCCTGAACATGACAGACACTGAAGAAAAAAGAACATTTAGAAGTATTGGGCTGATTGGTAAATACGCTGATCCCAGTGTAGGCGATGCGCTGGTCAGTCTGCATGAATATTTTATCGATAAAAATTGCGATGTTTTTTTAGATGAAAGTACGGCTGCCGTTTTTACCGATCATGAAATGGAATCAGTGTCACGTACACAACTTGGCGAACAATGTGACTTAATAATCATTGTTGGTGGTGATGGCACCTTGCTCAGTGCCGCCAGAAGTCTGGTGGGTTTTGGTGTTCCCTTACTCGGAATTAACCTTGGTCACCTTGGATTTTTGGTGGATTTATGTGCTATTGATGTGCATAAAGCGTTAGATGAAATCATGGCAGGTGAATACATTGAGGAAAATCGCTTTTTACTCATCAGTGAAATAGAGCGAGATGGCGATTATTTTGGTGGAGGCAATGCCTTTAATGATGTAGTCGTCCATAAAGCCGATGTGGCTCGCATGATTGAAATCGAAACCTATATCGACAAAAAATTCATGCATTCCATGCATGCTGATGGTCTTATTATTTCAACCCCAACAGGCTCAACCGCTTACTCACTTTCTGGTGGTGGCCCCATTTTGTACCCGTCTTTGAATGTCATTGAACTTGTACCCATTTGTCCCCACACCATGAGCAACAGGCCTGTGGTCATTTCTGGTGAAAGTGAAATTGATATTGTTGTCAGTGACCACTTTTCAACTCAGGCACAAGTAACCTATGACGGTCAGATTAATTTTAATTTGTTACCTGGCGATCATGTTAAAATTATGCGACACCCGAAACACATTACCATTTTACACCCAAAAGATTATGACTATTTTGATATTCTCAGGGCTAAGTTGCGCTGGGGCGAAAAACTCAGAAATTGATCAATGAGTATCCAGAAAAATTTTATCCCATCTTGATAGCACGGCGAAGAAGAACTTTATGCTGACTCACATAACAATAAATAACCTGGCTGTTGTTGATTCACTGGATTTGGAACTGAATTCAGGCCTCACAGTATTAACGGGTGAAACTGGCGCGGGCAAATCCATTTTAATCGATGCCCTGGGACTGGTATTAGGAGATCGCGCTGAAGCCTCAGCAATTCGGCACGGCGCTGAACGAGCAGATATTATTGCCGAATTTGATCTCCAGGATCCCAGCATTGAACAATGGCTGACGGACAATGAGCTCGATAGTGATGGCGAATGCCTTATCCGCAGAACAATCAATGCCAAAGGGCGTTCCAGAGGTTTTATTAATGGTCAACCCATCCCATTACAGATATTGCGCGAATTGGGCGAACAGCTGGTGAATATTCACGGGCAGAACACTCATCAGGCTTTGTTGAAAATGGATGAGCAACGCCTATTACTGGACAACTTCGCAGGCACCAGCCCTTTGCGTAAGGAACTGAATCAAAGTTTTCAGCAATGGAAAAAGAAATCTTCTGAATACCAGAAATTAAAACAAGATACCGTTGAGCGCGATGCAAAACTGGAATTATTACGCTTCCAGGTGCAAGAACTGAGTGAATTTGAACTTCAGGAAAATGAACTTGCCTCTCTGGAAGACGAGCACCGTAAACTCAGCAATGCCAATCGTTTAATTGAAACCTCTCAAACCGTGCATTTTCAACTTGCGCAAGATGAACAAAATAGCATTAATCACCTTTTAAACCGTTGCCAAATTGACTTACAGAGCCTCTCAGAACTCGATGGCACACTCACTCCTATTGCTGAGATGCTCAACAATGCACTGATTCAAGTCGATGAGGCCAGTTCAGAACTGCGCCACTATCTTGATACGCTTGAACTGGATCCAAAACACTTGCAATGGCTGGATAACCGCATCAGCAGCATTTATGATCTTTCCCGTAAGCATCGAGTGGAAACCAATGAGCTGTTCAAACACATTGAAACATTAAAGCAAGAGCTGGATCACCTGGAAAATGCCGATGTTCACTTAGAAAGCCTGCATAAGGCAGTTGTTGCATCCCAAAGTAAGTACTTTAAACTGGCTAAAAAACTCACCAACAACCGAAATAAAGCATCGACTCTATTAGCAGAACAAGTCATCAAACATATCCATGAGCTCGGTATGGAACAATGTGTCTTTGAAATAAAGTTATTGGCAACTGACTCTGAAATCCCTCAGTTAAATGGAATGGAGGCCATTGAATTTCATGTAACGACCAATCCCGGTCAACCACTAAGGCCTTTATCTAAAGTCGTTTCTGGTGGCGAACTCTCCCGGATCAGCTTAGCAATTCAGGTCGTTACTGCTGAATTCAGTCATATTCCCACTCTTATTTTTGATGAGGTTGACGTTGGAATTGGCGGCGGCATTGCTGAAATGGTCGGCAGTAAGTTAAGGCTTTTAGGCAGTAATTCTTCTGAGAATTCATTTAATAGCGAAGCAAGCACGTCAAACTCTTTACAACAAAAAGCGCAAATATTATGCGTTACTCATCAGGCACAAGTCGCTTCTCAGGCACACCAACACTTAAATGTTTATAAACTCAGTGACACTGAAAAAACATCAACCAAAATCAGTCTATTAGGCGAAGAACAGCGGGTAGAAGAGTTATCAAGAATGATGGGGGGCGTAAAAATTACGGAACAAACCCGCTCTCATGCACGTGAAATGCGAAAGCAGGTCATTGATTTAGGATAATACGGCTTACGCTTGCATACTCATTATTTTGCCAATGACGATAAGTGTCAATTACATTTATTCGTCTTTTTGGCAGTCAGGGCAAACTCCGTATATATATAAACTGTGATCGGTTATTTTATAACCCAATTTTTCAGCGACTTTATTCTGGCACTTTTCAATGGTTTCTTCAAAAAACTCTTCCACTTTGCCACACTTATCACACACTAAATGGTCATGATGAGACCCTTGGTTCAGCTCAAAAACCGAATGGCCACCTTCAAAATGATGACGTGCTACCAGGCCCGCCGTCTCAAATTGAGTTAAAACGCGATAGACCGTTGCCAACCCCACATCTTCGCCAAGCGCCAGTAGTTTTTTATAAACGTCCTCTGCACTCATATGACGCGCTTCGCCATTTTCAAGTAATTCTAAGATTTTTAATCGAGGAAGTGTCGCTTTAAGACCTACTTTTTTAAGATCAAGATTATTCACGAATATAGTTCCTTAATTATTAACGCCATTTAACAGACCAAGACAGTTTATTTACATCAATGCAGGTGCTTTTATGGTGATAATATTGTATCATCCGTCACATAAAATAAATCCAAATCACTGCGTACATCACACTATATGAGTTCAAATCACTCATATAGTTATCGATAGTATACAGAATTTACAAAAGAAATCATTATAGAAATGCGAAATATTATTACCATCAATTACAATTGGCTACAGGTAGTCAGTTTGCTTCCTATTATTTTTATTCTCTCTTCCTGCACATGGAAACCCGATCTTTCTGATATTGGCCTGCCAAGAGTCCATAAAGTGGATGTTCCTCAAGGCAATGTCATAGAACAAGATCAAATCAATCAATTGCGCCCTGGAATGAATAAACAACAAGTTCGTTTTGTTATGGGCACGCCCATGCTGGATGACTCTTTTCATGCTAATCGATGGGATTATATTTTTCGATTTAAACCTGGCTATGGCGATATAGAATATAAACAAGCCACACTCTATTTCAACGAAAATGAAAAACTAGTCAACATTCAGGGCACTTTCCGTCCTGGTGACGAAGTCCAAAATGCCCATACTACAACTGAAATTGTCGTTGTACCATTAGAAGATTTTGATGGTGAAGGTAGTGACGGTGAAAAAGGCTGGTGGGCAAGCTTTGTTGACTTTTTTTCCTGGACCGAGGAGCATGAAGGCATACCCACTGATGGCGATGTACCTGTCAACCCTCGCGGTGAAGGTGAAACCACGCAAGGAACAATGGAACAGTCTCCAGAAACTCAGGGAATGTAGACTACTCATAGAGACGTTACATGCAACGTCTCTTTGGTTGTCCCTACTGGCCCTTCTTCATTTTTTTACCTTCGGCTGCTCGTTGTTTTCTAACCGCTTTAGGATCGGCAATCAGCTTTCTGTATATTTCAATGCGGTCATTATGTACCAATGGTTTGTCCAATTTAGTGAGCTTGCTAAAAATACCCACCTTATTGCTTGCTAAATCAATCTCTGGATATTCTTTCAATACTCCTGACGATAAAATAGCATCTTCTACCGTTGCTGTATCATCAACTTCGACAGTATAAATCACTTGAGACGCAGGAATGGCATAAGCCACCTCTACAATTATTTGCCGTGGATTTTTAACCACAACCATTTCACTTTCCACGACAAAAGACTCCTATCTCTTCGTTAAACAACATAATCTCAAGCATACTTCTTATGGGAAGCACTCCAAGAGCACTTCCTACGGGGCGCACCCCAAGGGCACTTCCTACGGGGCGTATACATCCATTGCTCGCTTGCAAAAAGCATCAACCATGCTATTGGCAATCTGACTGAAAATTGGCCCAAAAGCCATGCTCATCATCTTACTGGAAAATTCAAACTCTAAATCCAATGAAATTTTGCAGCCATTTTCTTCCAATGCATCAAATCGCCAAAAGCCATGCAATTGTTTAAAAGGGCCATCGATAAGCCGCATTTCTATCATCTTGTCTTTATGCATTCGATTTAAAGTAGTGAATGTTTTATTCATCCCCATATGCTGAATCTCGACTTGCCCTTTCACCTCATTTTCAGTTTGGCTGAGGATTTTTGAACCACCACACCATGGTAAAAATTGCTGATAACTATCGACATCAGCCACTAAATCATACATTTTTGCAGCACTATAAGGAATCAAAGCCGTTTTACGAATACAGGTCACACAGTCTCCTGGACACAAATAAAAATTAATACAAAGCGATTAAAAAAATTTACACACCCATAATCGTGCGAATAAAGGCAACCACGCCCATAGCATTTAAGAAAACAACCACTACCATTAATGGTGCAATGAAACGCACCAGAAATAACCAAAGAGCATACATCGCTCGACTAATATCCAGCTCATCACGAGAGTATTCCTTCTTCATTAACCAGCCTGCATAAATGGCAATCATTAGCCCCCCCAGAGGCAACATAATATTTGAAGTCAAATAATCCAGAAAATCAAAGGCTGTTGCATTTTTCAGAATGACAAATTCGCCATACTGGGTCGATATCGTTGATGTAATGGTTAAATCACTGGTTAAATTAAAGGAAAACACCGTCAACAGGCCCGAGAGCCAAACAAATATTCCAGCAAAAACAGCCATTTTGACTCGAGAAATTTGAAACGTTTTCATCCCCCAGGTAATTGCAGGTTCAATTAACGAAATACTGGATGTCCATGCAGCAAAGACCAGTAAAATGAAAAACAAGGTTCCAAACAAAGCCCCATAATCCATCTGACCAAATGCCAAAGGCAAGGTTTTAAAAATCAAACCAGGCCCTGCAGAGGGCTCTAATGAATTGGCAAAAACAATTGGAAAAATAATCAGACCTGCCATTAGAGCAACCATTGTATCCATAAAAGCCACGGCAAAGGATGCTTTAGCAATTGATGTTTTTGCAGGTAAATAAGAGCCATAAACCATAATAGCACCCATCCCCAAGCTCAGAGTAAAAAATGCATGCCCCATTGCACTCAGGATACCTTCTGTTGTTAGTTTACTAAAATCAGGGGTAAACAAATATGCAACGCCCTTCTGAAAAGCCCCCGTATCTATAGCATAAAAAATCAAAATAATTAATAACGCAAACAGTAATGGCATAAGATAAGTGACCGCTTTTTCCAAACCACCACGGACACCACGGGCCACAACCAGCATCGTCAAAAAAAGAAATGAAGTATGCCAGAAAATTAAAGTCTCTGGATGACTCACTAAATCAGAAAAAACAGTGTTAACCCCTGCTGCATCAAGGCCATTAAAGGTGCCCGAAGCCATAAAAGGCACATAAGCCATTGCCCAGCCTGCAATCACACTATAATATGAGAGAATTAAGAAACCAGCAATGACACCCATCCAGCCTAATAAACCCCATGCCCGAGAGTGCCCCGACTCTCGGGCCAGCTTTTTCATCGTCGTCACAGGATCATTTCTTCCCCGACGCCCCAACATAACTTCTGCCATCATAATAGGTACGCCTATACTGGCAATACACAGCAGGTACACTAAAACAAAGGCACCGCCTCCATTTTCACCCGTAATATAAGGAAATTTCCAAATATTTCCCAAACCAACAGCAGAACCTGTTGCAGCTAAAATAAAAACCATTCGGGAAGACCACTGCTCCCTGGCGGAAGTGTTTTCTGGTTGGTTTGTAGGACTCTGGTGACTTGAAGACTCTTTAATTGATGATGCAGAATCTGGCATTTAGTACTTTCCTTGATTTATACTGCTTTTTTTTACCGCATTGTAGCATTTTTTTGTATAATTACGGCTATGGGAAAAAAGAAAAAGAAAACACCGAGCAATATTATTGCTCAAAACAAGAAAGCACGTCACGACTACGCTCTGGAAACAGACTTTGAGGCAGGGCTCGTTCTTGAAGGTTGGGAAGTTAAAAGTATTCGTGCAGGTAAGGCGCAAATTAATGAAGGATTTGTACAATTACAAAATGGTGAAGCTTTTTTATATGGGGCCATTATTACGCCCTTAATACAGGCTTCAACTCATGTCATACCTGAGCAACAACGAAGCCGAAAATTATTGTTACATACTTATGAATTAGCCAGACTCCATGCGGCAGTTGAACGTAAGGGTTATACCATTGTACCGCTATCACTTTATTGGGTGAAAAGTCGAGTCAAATGTAAAATTGCATTGGCCAAAGGCAAGCATCAATATGATAAACGGGCATCCGAGAAAGAAAAAGATTGGAATCGAGATAAGGCACGAATTGCAAAAATGAAATAATTCAAAAAAAACTATTTTGTCAAAAATAATATCTCAATAAAATAAATGGGGCAATTCGATAAAATTTGTGTTGGAACTATCAAGGAAGGAATAACTTTAACTCATTTATACAAGACTTGTATAAATGACCTGTTCTGACCAAAATGGTCAGAGCAAATCAAAACTACTGCAAATATTACTTAGCAGCAGGTACTGGAGCAGGAGCAGCTACTGGAGCACGCATAGGCATTGGGCGTGGGTAGTAACCATAACCAGACTGGTCAGAATATTGGTTGTAACCGTTGAAACGGCTGTTCATGTTGTTGTAACCATTGTAGTTGCTGTTACCATTTCCGTAAGCTGAACCACGAGTGTTACCTTTACCACGGCCACGGCCACGTGCTTTAATAGTGATTTCAACATCACCATCCATGTCGCTGTCCATGCTGCCGTCGCCCCAACCATTACCATAGCCATTGCCATAAGCATTGTTGTTCATGTTGTTATAGCCAGTGCCATTCCAGTTTGTGTTGCTGTTTCCGTCGCCCATTGGGTTCCAAGAATCAGCAGAAACAGCCATAGATGCAGTAGTAGCAGCGATTGCTGCAGCAATTAATAATTTTTTCATTTTATACTCTCCAAAGTATTAGAACATTAAGTTTGTGTGTGTTTATATGTTATCCAAAGTTGATAACTATTAACTTTATTTCACTTCGAAATGATAAAAACAAACCTATAAATGGCTTTTGTTTTTTCATTTTCCTTATTGCTTTTGTAAACTATATATCAATTTTAAAACATTAGCAACATCTAATATTGTTTTTTTTAATTTTTTTATTATTTGTAAATAGAATAGGTTCATTAAGTTAGCAATGTATCGGTGCCCACTCTGACTCTCGGATATTTTTAGACAATAAAAAGGGCTCAAAGAGCCCTTTTTTGTGATGGCGGGAGCTGTCTTCTCCACTTAACCATCTGATATAATTAAATATTATAAACAACACATTTAACTGGTACTGCTATCAGTACTGCATAAATTAAAAGTCACCTCAAAAAAACTTGTTTAATAACTTACTTTTTCCTGAATCTTACCCATTTTTTTGCTATATTAATATTTAATACAATTGAATATTTAGGGCAAGGCTATGGCAAGAAATACATCAGTCACATTGGGTGAACATTTTGATGACTTTGTGCTCGAAAAGATTAATGCTGGGCGCTTTCAGTCAGTTAGTGAAGTGGTTCGTGCTGGCTTGCGTAAATTAGAAGAAGATGAAACCAAACTTCAGGTGCTTAGAGATAAACTGCAAGCAGGAGAAAATAGCCCGCTAGTTGATGATTTTAACGGTAAAGAATTCATCAAAGGCTTACATAAAAAACACGTTAAATGACCGTTGAATATCAAATAAGAGCTGTTGCACAGGCTGATCTTGAGTCAATTTGGCTTTATACCTATGAACAGTGGGGAATCACTCAAGCCGATACTTATATTGAGTCACTTATTGAAAGGTTTGATTGGATAGCTCAAAATCCTACATTGGGTAAACCTCGTAATGATATAAAACAGGGTTATTTTTGCTTTCCTCAAGGAATGCACCTTGTTTTCTATACACAGAAAAATAATCAAATTGAGATTATTGGTATACCTCATCAAAGTATGGATATTGTTGAGTATTTAACATGAAATTTAATGAAGACTCACGCGTAAAAATCCCAACTATCTTACATTTAATGCGTTTAGGTTATAAATACCTGTCATTAAAAGATCCACAACTAATATGGGATGAATCAACCAATATTTTTACTGATCTTTTCCATAAAAGCATTAAATAAATAAACCCTTCAATAAGTGATAATGAAGCCAAACATTGTTTTGATGACGTTTCACTATGCCTTGAAAATCAAGATTTAGGCAAAGCCTTTTATGAAAAGCTTACTGACCAATCAGGCATGCGGTTAATAGACTTTGATGATTTCAGTAATAACACCTTCAATGTAGTCACCGAGCTGACCTATAAAAAGGATGATGATGAATTTCGCCCAGACATTATCTTGCTTATCAACGGGATGCCACTGGTCTTTATAGAGGTTAAAAAGCCGAACAATCAAGATGGTATCTTAGCAGAACACAAACGTATTCAAACACTTTTTCAAAACAAGAAGTTCAGGAAGTTTGTCAATATCACTCAGTTGATGGTGTTTTCAAACAATATGGAATATGACGATAGCTCACCTTTACCGATAGAAGGCGCATTTTATGCGACATCGTCCTATCAGAAGCCCAGTTTTAACTATTTCCGTGAAGAGCAGCAATTTGATTTAAACACATTGCTGTCTACGATTAATGATGTGAATGAAACAGCAGTACTTAAAGACAACAATCTGCTCAGTATTAAAAACTCACCCGAATTTTCAAACAACAAAAGCCCTGAGACACCCACCAATAGAATCTGTACCTCATTGTTTCAGCCTGATCACCTGGCATTTATTCTTCAATATTCCATAGCCTATGTAAAAGAACGTACTGGTTTACAAAAGCATATCATGCGTTACCCACAAATGTTCGCCACCAAAGCCATAGAACAAAAACTTGAAGAAGGCGTAAATAAAGGCATTATCTGGCACACACAAGGCAGCGGCAAAACAGCACTAGCCTACTACAACGTCAAGTACCTTGCGAATTACTTTCAAAAAAAGAACGTGATCACCAAGTTCTACTTTATTGTCGGTAGATTAGACTTGTTAATTCAGGCAAGTAAAGAGTTTAAATCACGAGGTTTAGTGGTACACAATATCAGCTCACGCGAAGCCTTTGCCAAAGACATTAAACAACCTGCCGCTCGATTAAACATCGAGTGGTTACTTTAATATTGGCAATGGCTAGGCTTTGCATTAACGTTGGCAGTTGTTCTGGTTTAAGAGTAGGCAAATGCTGTTTAACGGGAGATTTAAATGCTTTACTGATGCCAGATAGTGGATTTGCTTGTATCAAACCTGAGTTAACAGCATAGATCATTATTTCATTAAGTCTTTGACATAGACGCTTAACTGTATCTAATTTGCCCTTTGCTGAAATAGGTTCAATAATTTCGATTGTTTGAATGGCTGTTATTTTGTGGATGGGGATTTTCCCAATCGCTGGAAATATATGCAACTCAAGTGAACGCCATATATCTGTTGCATGATCTGGGGATATCGTACTTTTTTTAACTTCTAGCCATTTTTTGCAATATGTTCCAGCGTACTACTATGAGCTATATTTTTTATTCGTTTCGTTTCTTCTCTATTTTCTTTGGGATCAATTTTTTTAGCTAATAGTTTTCTTGCTTCTTCACGATGTTTTCTTGCATTTGCTAAAGATAATTCTGGATATGTACCGAAGCTAATGCTGGTTCTTTTTTTTGTGTATGGGGTTGTGTAGTTGAATAACCAAAGTTTTGAGCCATTGGGCTTAATTCTGATGGATAAGCCATCACCATCAGAAAGTGCATAAACTTTTTCTTGAGGTTTAGCTTGTTTTACTTCGGTATTCGTTAATGGTTTGACGATTACAGGCATTTTAAGCAGTACCAGTTATTTTAAAATTACATAGTACTGCAAAGCAAGTGGGATTTTATAGGATGAGTTAGTACTTCATAGGTGGCAATATCATACTAAACACTTGATTTTAGACGTAAAAAAAGCCGTCCTAGGACAGCTTTAAATACATGATTGGTGGAGATGGCGGGAGTTGAACCCGCGTCCAAAAACATTCTGCCTTCTGCCTTTCACATGCTTAGCACTACCGATAGTTTTAATGAGTTAATGACG
>JADGEK010000020.1:0-51332 GCA_016744395.1 Gammaproteobacteria bacterium
CTGCGTAACATTTCAGAACGAGTTGGATGGCGTAGCTTGCGCAGTGCCTTGGCTTCAATTTGGCGGATCCGTTCACGTGTCACATCAAACTGTTTGCCAACTTCTTCCAATGTGTGATCCGTATTCATATCAATACCAAAACGCATTCTCAGAACCTTGGATTCTCTTGCTGTCAAGCCTTCTAAAATATTTCGAGTTGCACCTTTCAGACCTGTTGTATTCGCTGTTTCAGAAGGTGATTGAATGTTTTGATCTTCAATGAAATCGCCCAAGTGCGAATCTTCATCATCACCGATAGGCGTTTCCATTGAAATGGGTTCTTTAGCAATTTTAAGTACTTTGCGAACTTTATCTTCTGGCATTTCCATTTTTTCAGCCAATTCTTCAGGAGTCGCTTCACGACCTTTTTCCTGTAACAACTGCCTGGAAACACGGTTCAACTTATTAATGGTTTCAATCATGTGTACTGGTATACGAATCGTTCGAGCCTGGTCGGCAATAGAACGAGTAATTGCCTGACGAATCCACCAGGTCGCATAGGTTGAAAATTTATATCCACGACGGTATTCAAATTTATCAACCGCTTTCATAAGACCTATATTGCCTTCCTGAATGAGATCCAGGAATTGCAAACCACGGTTTGTATATTTTTTTGCGATAGAGATAACCAAACGTAAATTAGCTTCAACCATCTCTTTTTTAGCACGGCGTGCTTTCGCTTCACCAATAGACATCTTTCGGTTGATGTCTTTTATGCCAGAAATGCTCATTCGACACTCAACACTGATAGCAACTAATTTTCTTTGAGCTTTACGAATTTCGTCAGCATGTTCTTCAAGTACTGCTGAATAGCTACCACCTTTTTCAATGTGCATATCCAACCAATTTAGGTCAGTTTCATTGTATGGGAAGGAAGTAATGAATTCTTTTCTAGGCATATGTGCTTTTTCAACACAGGCTGTCAGAATAATTTTTTCATGCATACGTATGCGTTCAATTAAGGAACGTAGACCTAAGACCATGCGATCATTGAGCTTGTGAGTGCGCTTTAACTTCATGAAAGCATCAGCCATTTCTTCACGTAATTTTTTACACTTATCGCTGTCGTAGTCGTCTTTTTTTTCTGCGCATAACAACTTTTCATTCAAGTTGCGAATTAAAGCAAAATGTTCTTTAACCAGTTCCATATCGGGTCCGACTGGCTCATTATCTTCTTCATCGTCATCGTCATCTTTGTTATCATTTGGCGTTGAAGCAGGGTTGGCTAATAAATGGTCTTCGACATCTTCTTCATCAAGAAGGGCAAAGCCTGTACCACTTAATATATCAGTGATTTTTCGTTCTTCACGCTCTACTTTTTCATATTCAGTGAGTAATAAACTGATGGTTTCAGGATAAGAAGCTAAAGCACAGTGCATTTGCTTCATCCCTTCTTCAATTCGCTTGGCAATCTTAATTTCACCCTGACGAGTCAGTAGTTCAACAGAGCCCATCTCACGCATATACATACGCACAGGATCGGTGGTACGACCAAATTCAGTATCCATTGAAGCAAGTGCAGCAGCGGCCTCTTCAACAGCATCATCATCAGTACTGTCTGTTGTTGAACCTTCAACAATAATATCGTCTGCGTCAGGAGCCACTTCCACGACCTTGATACCCATATCATTGATCATGGCAATGATATCTTCAATCTGTTCGGGTTCCAGAATATCGTTAGGCAGGTGGTCGTTTACTTCTGAATAAGTCAGATAACCTTGCTCTTTACCGCGAGCAATAAGAAGTTTTATTTTAGATTGTTGAGTATTTTGATCCATAGACCTCTTGATCCGTAAAAAGTATCATTGCCTCATACTGAGTAAGAAAAGAGACAACAAAAAAATCCGCAAGATAACTTACCATTTTAACATATTAAGCACTGTTCTGCGAGTCAGGTAAGTAAAAATTCAGTTAAATATTAATAAAAAGCACAACTTTCTTCACATAAAAAATTAAAAATAAGATTATCCTGATTTTAAAATCAAAAGCAGTTGCAAATATTCACTTTTTTCCAACGTATTCAGCCCGTTTTGCAATTCCTTGCGTTGTAATTGTGTAAAACGTTGTTGCTGGTTTTGCCGTGTCAATAATTGTAAAATCTCATTAAATTCACAGCGAATGGCTTGCTCATCTTTAATCAATAAAGGCTCAACTGCTAATCGCGAAAGAAATTGATGTTGTTCACTATTTTGCCAATTGGCCAGTATTCTTGCAGTTGTTAAATGGGGATCATTTTGAAGCAAATCAAGCAATTGCATAAAAATCCCCATATCAGCCACTTCTAATGATGCAAAACGACCAGGATCGCCTGCTTTTTCGGCCAGATGTGGATGTTGTAATAAATAAGTCATTGCTTTTTTGACAGGTGATGGCCCATTCGGTGTATGTGAAAAAGATGCTTGCCCTGTATTGTTATTAAAGCTTTTACTTTTACCCTTGGCTGTAGATGCTCTTAAATCAGACTTTATTCCCAGTAAAGGATATAAACTGCCCAAATCAATTTCAGCTAATTCTGATAAACGGGCAATCATTAAAGTTTGAAATGCCCCTTCTTGAATTTTCTCTAAATAAGGCTTACTCAGATCGATCAGCTTAGAACGACCATCAAGTGACTCCATATTCACTTGCTGCATCAAGTTATCAAAAAAGAACTCTGAAAATGTCATGGCTTTGTCCATTTCAGCTTCAAAGCCTGCTTTTCCTTTTTGTCGAACGAGAGTATCTGGATCTTCACCATCAGGTAAAAACATAAAGCGAGCCTGTTTACCAGGTTTAATCGCAGGTAAAGCATTGTTCATAGCTCGCCATGCGGCATCTCTGCCAGCTCTATCACCATCAAAGCAGAAGAAAACATCATCACAAAGTCGAAATAATTTTTGTAAATGTTCGGCAGTGGTTGCTGTGCCTAAAGTTGCAACACTATAGTTCACATTAAATTGTGCCAGCGAAACAACGTCCATATAGCCTTCAACAACCAGGATTCGTTCTATTTTACGTAATGCTTGTTTGAGTTCAAAAAGCCCATAAAGTTCCTGTCCTTTATGAAATAAATGAGTCTCAGGTGAATTAAGATATTTGGGCTTGCCATCACCTAAAATCCTGCCTCCAAAAGCAATGGTTCGTCCCCTTCTATCACGAATGGGAAACATCAATCGCTCTCTAAAGCGGTCATACCAGGGCGAACGGGATGAGGAAGAGTTTGATGACTTGTTACTGCCATCTTCATCACGCTTAATCAACATACCTGTATCAAATAGGGCCTGGATCTTTTTTTGATCACCCGCTCCGATAATATTGAGCACATTGTCCCAACCAGGAGGGGAAAAACCCAGACCAAATGTTTTTATGACTTCAGGGCTCAAACCACGTTGTTTTACATATTCCTGAACTTGTTGAGACTTTGGATGATGATTCAGCTGATGCTGATAATAATTTGACACTTGATCTAAGAGTTCAAATTGCTCTGGTGCTTGTTTTTGCGGTTCATTGTTATAAGCCACTTTAGGTACTTGCAAACCAGCCATTTGTGCCAGTTCTTCAATGGCCTCCACAAAACTCTGATGTTCATATTCCATCAAAAATCGTATGGCGTCACCACTGGCACCACAACCAAAGCAATGATAAAACTGTTTGGGTTGACTGACACTAAACGAGGGTGTTTTTTCACCATGAAATGGACAACAGGCCATATGATTTCCGCCTGAACGTTTCAATGGCACACGAGAATCAATCAGCTCAACAATATCAGTGTAGGCCAACACTTCATCAATGAATTCTCTGGGAATTGTACCAGCCATAAAGAACCTTTAGCTTATAAAAAATGAACGACAGCTTATTAAATGACTTTCAGATGAATAACAGAGTTATTCATTTTAAAAAAATTCGATGAAATACGACTAATTGAAACGAGGTAAAACGAGGTGAAGCTTGTATGCTCTAAAGAAAAAAGGCATTAATTGCCTTAGTCCAGGTTAAAGCCATTATTCTAAGCAGTCTTGATAGCTTCTTATCTTAAGTTTTATTTATCAAAAAAGGCTTATTAAGACAGCTTTTGTTTGATAAGACTACTGACTTGTGACATATCGCCTCGCCCCTGAACTTGAGGTTTGAGCAATCCCATCACTTTTCCCATATCTTTCATTGATTGAGCCCCCGTCGAGTTGATGGCTTCTTCAATCAGCTGGGCAATTTCAGTTTCGGTTAATGCAACGGGAAGATATTCCTGGAGTATGCCCATCTCCATTTCTTCTTTTTCAGCCAGATCGATACGATCGGCATCACGAAACTGTTGGGCAGAGTCCCGTCGCTGTTTAACCAGCTTGTCAAATATCGCCAGTATCTGGGTATCATCAAGCTCAATTTGTTCATCAATTTCACGCTGTTTAACAACGGCTATTGTGCCACGAATCACAAGCAAACGATCTTTGTCTTTAGATCGCATGGCATTTTTCATATCGTCCTGAAGACGAGATTTTAGACTCTGGCTCATACTTGATAGCTCACATTCTTCAGTCAATAGCTGTTTGGCGAAATTTAAAACACTGTTTTAAAGCTATTTTTTTAAAACAGTTGAAACAAGGCGTGCCTTGTCTCTACTAGTACATACGCTTACGGCGACCAATATCACGAGACTGCTTCTTCTGCCAGCGTTTAACAGCTGCTGCAGCTTTACGTTTACGAACAGCAGTAGGCTTTTCATAATGTTCACGACGGCGAACTTCTGATAAAACGCCTGCTTTTTCACAAGAACGTTTGAAACGACGTAATGCAACGTCAAATGGCTCGTTTTCTTTAATCTTAACCGATGGCATGTAGACTCCTAGCTCCTACCAAAATAAAAATTGCTCAATCTTCTATAATCTGACCGAGAACGCAGAGACGGGATCATACTCTTACCAGAGAATAAATGCAAAAGATCTTTCTTTTTTTATTCTCTTCAGAGATACAATTTCACTTGAAAGCACTTTGGTTTGAGTAGACAATACCTCTATGAAAGTATTAGGTATTGAAACATCCTGTGATGAGACAGGTATTGCGATTTATGATAGTGAACAGGGCTTGCTCGCTGAAGCACTTTATAGTCAAATCGCATTGCACGCCGAGTATGGTGGTGTTGTGCCGGAACTGGCCTCCAGAGATCATGTTCAACGTATTATTCCATTAATCGATCAAGTCATGACGCAGGCAAATTGTCAGGCGACTGATATTGATGGTATTGCCTACACATCAGGACCAGGTTTGATGGGTGCTTTGATGGTCGGTGCTGCCGTTGGCCGTTCATTGGCCTGGACGTGGAAATGTCCCAGTATTGGCGTTCATCATATGGAAGGCCATTTATTGGCCCCAATGTTAGAAGACAATACGCCTGAATTTCCTTTTCTCGCGTTATTGGTCTCTGGAGGACATACTTTACTGGTCGATGTTGCTGGTATTGGCCAATATACAATTATTGGCGAATCTCTGGATGATGCTGTGGGTGAGGCCTTTGACAAAACGGCTAAAATGCTGGGGCTGGGTTATCCTGGCGGTCCGATTATTTCTAAGTTGGCCCTTAAGGGAAAAACCGATCGATATCAATTTCCTCGTCCTATGGTCAACCGACCGGGTCTGGATATGAGTTTCAGTGGCTTAAAGACTTTTGTATTAAATACCTGGGCGGAATCTGATAAGTCCGAGCAAACCAAAGCCGATGTTGCCTACGCATTTCAGGAGGCTGTTGTTGATACCTTGGCCATAAAGTGCAAACGCGCGCTCAAAGAAACAGCTCATCAACGCCTGGTCATTGCTGGCGGTGTAAGTGCCAATACCCGTCTTCGTTCACGGCTGACAGGGTTAGCAAAAACCACTAATTTAAATGTCTTTTACCCCAAACATCAGTTTTGTACAGATAATGGTGCCATGATTGCTTATGCAGGTTTGCAACGATTATCAGCAGGAGAACATGATGGTGATGGATTTTTTACTACTCCCCGCTGGCCTCTGGGGGATTTAAACAAGCCTGGAACTAACTAGCCCTCAACTCATAAATTAAGGCACTAAAAAAACTCAGCAACGGCTTATTTTTCAGTCCCTTCCAACATTCGTTGTATATTACTGCGGTGTCTCCAGATAAGTAACATTGAAATGAAGACAGCCATAATGATCAAGATATTTGAGCCGTTCAGCCACCAAAAATAGATGGGAGCCAGCGCAGCACTGACTAATGCTGACATAGAAGATATTTTCAAGCCATAAGCCACTGCTAACCAGGTCACTAGCATTGCAAGCGCAACAGGCCAACAGACGCCCGCTATCGCACCAAAGGCCGTAGCAACGCCCTTGCCTCCTTTGAAACCAAAAAAGACAGGGTAGAGATGTCCCAAAAATGCCGCACTGGCCACCAAAGCTAAAGTAAAGTCATCACTATTGAGAGCCATAGCCAATAGCACAGGCAACAAACCTTTCAACATATCACCCACTAAGGTAATAGCAGCTGCTTTTTTCCCGCCAATGCGCAAGACATTCGTCGCACCAGGATTATTTGAACCTTCTGTTCTTGGATCAGGCAAGCCCATCACTTTACAAGTAATAATGGCAGCAGAAATAGAGCCGAAGAGATAGGCAACAAGAGTCAACACAAGGGTTGTAAGAGTAAATGATATAGGTTCGATTGGCACGTGCAATGGTCTGTGTTAGTTAATAAGCCTACTATTATACAGGATTTTTTCACTGATGTTGTGTTGACATTTATCAATAAAAATTTTAACTTCTATAGGCAGTGCTTTTTAACATCAGAAATACTGCTAAAAAATAATTCTCCTCGGTATGGAAAATAAGGAAGGAATAAAACATGTCCAAAACAAATACATCACTCGACTCTAATGCTCATTCTCGCCGTTCATTTTTAAAGGGCGCACTCTCCAGCGCTGCCGTAGCAACAGTAGCCACAAGCACTTCAAATGTCTTTGCGTCTGGACAGGCTTCAATGGCGGGTATCGTTTACACTAAAGAAAATCCTGGCAAATGGGCCAAGAAAGTGGGGGGACATTTACCGGAAATCGCTATTGATGGCACCAAAGTAACCGTCATGACGGATCATGGTATGTCCGCTAAACATTTTATTGTTCGCCACACACTGGTTTCTAAGGATGGGGAAGTCATCGGTGAAAAAACCTTCACTCCAGAAGATGACGCTGAGTCCAGCTACACTTTACCTGCAGGTTACAAGGGAAAGTTATACGCAACCAGTTTTTGTAACAAACATGACTTCTGGCTAGCAGAAACTAAAGTCTAATCTAAGCAGTACTCTACGGGGCTCTTGATGAGGTCCCGTAGTCTCAACGAAGCAATCACCTGATAGTGAATTAACCATCCCTGCCATCCACTCTGGGCTGAGTGAGCACTGGCGTATATACAATTGCAAAAAAGATAAAGGCAACACTCCAAAGCACTGCTGAAATTTCAATCCAAAGAACATAGTGTGCCATGGAAAATAATGGCAAGATAACTCGAATCACTGTTGCCAGAGACAGTAAATAAAACCCAATTACTGCAAATTTTGAAGGCAGCATTTCACGGCCAGTATGCCCAAGAGAAACACGCGCCATCATTCCATAGGTCGTAATACCGATAACACCAACTGTCCAGGCATGAATGGCTAAATTATTAGCAACCCAATCAAAGCCAACCATAACTTTCAATGCAAAGCCAATGAGAAACCATAAATACCCCGCATAAAGTACCCATAAGATTGGCGTGTTCAGCACGGGTTTAGAAAACCAGGGGGAGACTCGCATAAGATGAGCCACCAGAAGCACGCCTGATAAAAGAGAAATGATTACACCATTCAAAGCCAGTACATCAGCTAATGCCAACAAAGCTAAGGTGATTAACAGGACTTTTTCTAACAAGGGACGCTCAACGACCTGAGTCCCTGGAACCACAACTCGGGTAAAGAAAGGCATAACTCGACCTGTCAGCACCTGAATAATTAGCAGTACGCTGTAGAGCGCCACTAAATTGCCTTTTGCCACACCTGTTGCCATCAGTCCCAAATGCTGACTTTGTACCAGGATATCACCCACTAAAAAAAGGCCGATGATAGCAATCATAATAAAATTATTGCTTTGTTTTGCTTTAAGAATCGGGTGTGCAACGGCCAGGGTTAAAAAGAAAAAGAAAGACACATCCACTAGCGCGATAGCCACTCCTGGAACAGGAGCAAAAGGTAAAATTCGTGCTAAAAGCCAGATTCCAGCCAAAATGGCCAGAGGTGTTTTGCTGATGGTGTCAACATTCGTCCAGTTTTTAATGGCGGTAAGCAAAAAACCCGCAATCACTGCAGCCGCATAACCAAATAGCATTTCATGGCTGTGCCAATCAATAAAACCATAATAGCTCGTCAGTTTAATAACATTAGAATAGGACAGCACCCAAATCCCCATTAAAACAATGGCAGATAAAGCGGCAAGAAGAAAAAAAGGACGAAAGCCTAAATTAAACAGCGCAAACGATTTCTTTGGCTGCTCATCGATTTGTATAAACACATGGTTCCCCGATAAAAATTTAAGTTGCTATTAGAGCAATTTTAAAGCCACTGATGAATGATTAAGATCAAGATGAAAATTTTCTCTGACCAAAAGCTGCCCATTAGAGTCTCAGAAAGTGCTGCTTGAAAAATAATTATGAATAACTAAATACCACTGCAGGCGCTTTATAGTGAGCGACATAAACGATATAGGAAAAAACCAGAACAGCCATGCCCGCTGCTATAAGTCGAATATTTTTTGTTTTGCCCCACCTTAAAGCAATCATACCCAAGAAAATATAAATGAGTAAGCCAATGATCTTTTCTGCAATCCAAAATGTCGTTAAAGGGTTCACTCCAAGGATATACACCATGGTCAGAGCTGAGGCCAATAGCAAAGTGTCCACTTTATGAGGCAGTTTTTTAAACCAGTATTTATTCTGATTTGGGGAATCAGCTTGCTTTAAATAAACACGGGTAACAAAGCCGCAAATCGATAATATGATGGCGGTAACATGTATGTATTTAACAAATTCGTAGAATGTCATTTTGTTTTCAATTCAATGTCAGAAAAAGGGACTGATTCAAGGACTTGATTTTAACTGACTAATAAACGAACATGCTAGCTTAATTCAATTTTTAGTCATTGCTAACAGTTTTTAGGTGACACTGGTTACACTCTTTATTTTAAGAGTGTAACCAGACAAACAGATCAAACAACTTGCAAGACCAGTAAGAAGAGTGAAAGGACTGTCTATATGAATCCAGAAATGGACATCATTTTTATCAATCAACTGAAACTGGACACTATCATTGGAATTCATGACTGGGAAAGAGAAAAACCTCAACCCATTGTTTTAGATATTGATATTGGCTGTTCCATTCAATTAGCCGCTAAAAGTGACCAAATCGAACATTGTATTGATTATTTTAGCGTCTGTGAAAGAATGAAGGAATTGGCACAATGCCATCAGTTTCAATTAGTGGAATCATTTGCAGAAGAAGCATCGCGTATTATTCTAGATGAATTCATGGCACAGTGGGTTCGAGTCAAATTGAACAAGCCTGCTGCCGTCAATGAAGCCAATGGCGTTGGTGTCATAATTGAAAGGCATCACCACGGTTAGATTCACGATTTACCCAGTTTGAATTAAAAAAGAAAGAGAAAAGAGAATAACATGAGTAAGCATTTGGTTTATGTTGGCATTGGCAGCAATATTGACCAGGAAAAATACATTCGTCTAGCCGTTCAATATTTAAAAGCATCATTTGGCAGTCAATGCCAATTGCGCCTTTCACCTGTTTATAAAACAGAAGCAGTGGGCTTTGATGGTGACGATTTCTTTAACCTGGTGGCTTGCTTTTTAACTGAGTTATCACCCTTTGATGTTGAAAAACAGCTAAAAAAGATTGAAAATCAGAATGGACGTCGCCGTGATCAAGAAAAGTTTGCAGCGCGAACTTTAGACATAGACTTACTATTGTATGATCAAGATATTATTAATGAGAAAGGTATCAGCATTCCAAGAGATGAAATTGAAAAATACGCATTTGTACTTTCACCCTTAGCTGACTTAAGCCCTGACCTCATTCACCCGCAAACCCAGAAAAACGTTGCTGAAATGTGGCAAGAACTCAGTCAAAATACTGAAGCGGGTGCACTGGAGAAGATTGATTTTATATGGACGCCTTCAGCTTAGTCCATCAGCATAGTAGAAACGTTGCATGTAACGTCTCTACCCAAATACAGGAACAGTAGCTTAAGGTCAAACCTCTTTTACAAATGCAGTAATGACTTAATTTCTCTGATTTGTTCATGCGCTTTATCCAGCACTTGAATGCTCAACTTAGGACTCAACTTCCCAAGAGCTAATTTATGAAAGGCAGGAACCTGATCAATGATGGGAACATCTTTTTGTTTAGGCGAACCAATGTAACTGTGCAAATGAGCCATATTGATGATATCAACTAAGTCCGCTTTCTCAATCTCATTGTACATCCAGTTTTCTGTTTCTTCTGCCACACGAATAAAGTCGTCTGAAAAATCCCAACTTCTTAATATTGAACTGCCAACCTGAGCATGCATTTTAGTCATGACCTTATCGAGATGCTCTTCGCTATCCACAATGAGAGGATGATCAACGGCCTTATTCAAAATGGCAATATTACCAATATCATGAATCAATCCCGCTAACATCGCATGCTCCGCATTAAATCCAGGGGAAATCTGAGCTAGGACTGCGCTGATGGAAGCAATTTCTATACTATGCTCCCACAGCTTTTTCATGCGCTTTTTTAATAACGTATTTGAAGAGTTAAACAACTCTTTCAAGGCAAAGGAAGTAACCAGTTGTGTGGTCACTTTCGTGCCCAAACTGACAACCGCAGTTTTACAATCCTCTGCTTTTTTGCGTCGTTGATACAGTGCACTATTGGCTGCTTTAATGATTTTTGCAGCAATAGAAGGATCAGCCATTATCACTTTAGCAATGTCTTCAGCACCCGAATTTTCATCGGCAATGGTTTCACGAATACGCGTTGCAACACTGGGCAAACTCGGTAACACAAAATTACCTTGCTGTAATTCCAGAATGAGTTCATAAAGAATGCGATCTTCTTCATGTTCTTCATCAAGTGGTGTTTCGTCGAGACTAATCGCAGAAGTGACTTCTGATTGTTCAAGGGCGGTATCCAGAAAGTCATCTTTCAAAACCAGTAGTTTACACTGTGTCTGAGTTGAAACGACATATCGACTGGGCCTAAGTTGAGCAACAGGATTTCGAGCTCTAACGCTATCAGCTTCTATAATGCTCATAGAGTCATCAAATGCTCGGAGCTTCAACGTCCCTTCAAGTAAGAGATATTTGTCAGGTGAATTTGAGTTCAAATCAAGAACCATTTTGCCTGATGCAACCTGCAATATTTGTGCATTAATTGCAATATATTCCAGTTGTTTATCACTGAGTGAATGAAAAGGCGCAAAAAATTTCAGGCGCTCAATATCAATAACTTCTGTTTCCATATCTAATAATTTCTTGATGTTTATATATAAGGTTACAAATAATCGTTGTGATTTACAGTGAGTCAATAACAACGTCTAGCAAATGATAAATTGATATGTGGCAAGAATAGCACAAATCAGTAGATTGTACTCATTTATTTAACAAACCTCACAATACGATAGTTTTTCTTTTACTCCCCCATGTACCTGCTTTTCCAGCAACTTGCCCGTGGCATTTTGCACCACAAGAAAGGCAATTTCCTGATGACGTAAGATGCCATTCACTCAGCTCATACCAGTCCCGCCCAATTAAAAGAGAGCCACATTGGTGACATAAAGTGCTGCTGCTTTTTTTATCATGCACATTGCCAGTATAAACATAATAGAAACCATTTTTTTTGGCAATGTTACGAGCACGTAGTAGAGTCTGCAAAGAAGTATGAGGTAATTTATGCAACTTATAATCAGGATGAAATGCAGTAAAGTGCCAGGGCACTTCTGGCCCCAAATGAGTGATACCCCACTGAGTCATCGCTTCAATTTCCTCTTCCGAATCATTCAGGCCAGGTATAAGCAAGGTGGTGATCTCAAACCAGACATCCGTATGATGATAGAGGTATTCTAAAGTTTCCAGGACCGTCTGCAAATGACTGCCCGTTTGTTTTTTATAAAAATGCTCTGTGAATGCTTTTAAATCAATATTGGCAGCATCCATGACAGAAAAAAATTCTTCTCTTGGCTTATCACAAATATAACCAGCCGTCACTGCAACGGATTTAATATTGTGCTCTTTGCAGGCATAGGCAACATCCTGAGCATATTCATGAAAAATCACAGGATCATTGTAGGTATAAGCCACACTGAGACAATGATTTTGAGCAGCACTGACCGCAATTTTTTCAGGTGAAGCAAAGCTCATTAATTTATCCATGGCTCGGGATTTACTGATATCCCAGTTTTGACAAAACTTACACCCCAAATTACAGCCTGCTGTGCCAAATGAGAGTATTGGTGTCCCTGGAAAAAAATGATTCAGTGGTTTTTTTTCAATGGGGTCGATGCAAAAACCACTGGATCGCCCATAAGTGGTTAAAACAATTTGTTCTCCGTCATTTGCTCTTACATAGCAAAAGCCTCTCTGACCTGGTTTCAGCACACAAAATCGTGGGCATAAATCACATTGCAGACGTTTTTGAGCCTTATTTTCAGGGTTTTCAGGAGAAACCTCATGCCAATATTGAGTACTGACTGTTGATTGAGGATCAAAAATATCACTGTGTTCCATTGTTTTTTATCCTATAAATGCATTTTATATTCCTGGCTTCACATCACACTTTTTAATCAATTTTAACCTTTCATCACCTATCATCTCCCAAGTTCAAAAATATGTCCTATTATGAGTATAGACCAGAACGAATACCGAGCTTTTTACTGGATTAAAAATATAATAACAATTGTTTCACTTATTTTACTTGGTTAATAATTATGACTTTACACATCAACATCAGGAATCCTGCCGTTGCGGGCAGCTTTTACCCTGAAACAAGCAAAGAGTTAAATTCATCCATACAAGGTTACCTGAATGATGCCGACTCAAGCCCCATTCAGAGCTTCCCAAAAGCAATGATAGTCCCACATGCAGGCTATATCTATTCTGGGCCCATTGCTGCAAGTGCTTATTCTCAGCTTATCCCATTTGCAAAGCACATTTCAAAAGTGATCTTACTCGGGCCTTCACATCAAGTTCCATTTCTAGGCATTGCAACAAGTTCTCTTGATTCGTTTCAAACACCTTTGGGTGATATTTCACTGGATAAAAAACTCAATAAACAATTGGAGCAACTCCCTTTTGTTGAGCCCCATGATGATGCACATCGTCAGGAGCACAGTCTTGAAGTACAACTCCCCTTCCTGCAAAAAATTCTGCCTGAGTTTACTCTCGTTCCCTTAGTGATAGGACAGGTAGATGATCAGCAAGTCAGTCAAGTAATAGAAAGTCTCTGGCAGGAAGAAAATACGCTTTTTTTAATCAGTTCCGATCTCAGCCATTACCTGGACTACGAACGAGCCCGAGAATGCGATCAGGCCACCAGTGAAGCCATTGCTGATTTAACCCCTGATAAGATTCATTATGAGCAAGCCTGTGGTCGTTCAGCTATCGCAGGAATGCTTTTAACTGCCCAAAAACACAACTTGAGAGTTCAAATTCTGGATTTACGTAACTCAGGTGATACAGCGGGTACTAAAGATCGAGTCGTTGGTTATGGATCGTGGGCCTTCTTTTAAGCAAAGAGTTAAACAGAGAGTTAAATAAAGAGCTAGAAAAAGAGTTGGGTAAAAAAGAGTTGAAATATAATGTATTCACAAACTGAACAGCAAATACTCAAACACATTGCACAACAATCTATTTTGACAGGACTGGAAGCGCAACATTCTCTTGAAGTTAATTTGTCTGATTATTCAGAGGCGCTTCAGAAAAAACAGGCGACCTTCGTTACTTTGAAAATTGGTGATAATCTGAGGGGCTGCATTGGCACATTAAGCCCGCATCAAGCTTTAGTGAAAAGCGTGGCCTATAATGCTTACGCTGCCGCATTTCAAGATCCCCGATTCCCTGCATTGAGCCCACAGGAATATGAACAGCTGAAATATCACATCTCAATTCTAAGTGACACCAGCCCCATGCAGTTTGATTCAGAACAATCCTTGCTGGCACAAATCCGACCAGGCATCGATGGCCTGGTTCTAAAAGAGGATAACCAACAAGGCACCTTCCTTCCCTCAGTATGGGAACAATTACCTGAACCAGAAGCCTTTCTTCAACACCTCAAAAATAAAGCAGGCTTACCCACAAACTACTGGAGTAACACCCTGAAAATCGACCGCTACACGGTTGTTAATATTGAGTGATGAATGAGTTCTTATAGTTCCATGACGCCATCCATTTCAACGCCTGAACCTTTAGGCAGTGAGGCGACACCTATTGCTGCTCTAGCGGGGTAAGGTTGGGTAAAATAGCGAGCCATAACTTCATTGACCAGTGGGAAATGGCTGAGATCGGTGAGAAAAATATTGAGTTTAGCAATGTCGTTTAAGTCCCCCCCTGCTGCTTGAGCCACCGCGCTAAGATTTTCAAAGACTCGAACAATCTGGGCTTCCATATCACCATCAACCATTTCCATTGTTTCTGGAATCAATGGAATTTGTCCTGAAAGGTAAACGGTATTACCCACTTTGACTGCCTGCGAATAGGTACCAATCGCTTGGGGTGCTTTATCAGTTGCAATAATTTCTCTAGCCAAAATCGTCTCCTAATATAAAATATAAAGTACTTATTATTAATGTCTTATCTGGGCAGAGATGTTGTGCAACGTCTCTGCTTTTACAAATACAATGAGCGTCCACCATCTACAGCAATGATTTGCCCTGTAATATACTCCGCATTACTGGTCAAAAATAAAACAGTTTTAGCGATGTCTTCTGCCGAACCTTTACGCTTTAAATAGGTTCTTGAAACAATGCGTTGCTTGCTGATGTCATCCATTTCCTGAGCAGGCCACATAATAGCACCAGGTGACACACCATTGACTCGAATATTGGGTCCCAGTTCAAATGCCAGTGTTTTTACCAGCATAGCCAAGCCTGCTTTAGCCATATTATAGAGACTATGCCCTTCCATTGGTCTTTGAGCATGGATATCAACAATACTGATAATACAGCCCTTTTGTTTTTCTAAATAGGGGGCGGCAGCCTGTGACAAAAAGAAGGGTGCTTTCATATTACTGCCGATGAGATCATCCCAATCACTTTCACTCGCAGTTCCCATCGGAGTAGGATAAAAACTGGAGGCATTATTGATCAGAATATCCAGCCTCCCCCACTGTTCTGCAGCCTGATTGACCATTGCCTTAAGCTTGACTGTTTCAAGCAAATCCGCTTGAATCAAAACCACAGAATTTTTACGCTGAGCATTGAGTTCACTTTGCAAGGCCAGTGCTGGCTGACGAGAATTCCGATAGTGTAAAAGAATATTCGCGCCTGCAGCATGTAAAAGACGTGCGGTCATGGCACCAACCCGTTGAGCCCCACCTGTGATCAAAGCAACTTTATCAGTTAGGTCGCTTTTGAGCATCTCATCAATTGTTTGCATTTACAGTCACTCTCTTCATCGTATTTGTTGTTCGCATTAGTGGATGTTAGCAAGTAAGTTTAGCATAATATAGGAATTCACAAATAAAACGAGCTTGTTACAGCCCATAATTTTAGAGCCAATATGCCCAGCACGCCTTCAAACACCATAAAATCAAATCAGACACAGGAGTTATTTCCTGAGCCGACTCCTGAAATTAAAGCTCATAGCGATCGTTTAAAGCATTTAATTCAGGATAAAATCAGGGCCAATGGTCACAAAATTACTTTTGCAGACTATATGAATCTGGCGCTTTATGCACCAGGCCTTGGCTACTATAGTGCAGGCTTAAAAAAGTTTGGTAAACAAGGTGACTTTATCACTGCACCTGAGGTTTCTCCACTTTTTTCCCAATGCCTGGCCATCCAGTGTCAGCATATTCTGGAGCAAACCGAACAGGATGTACTTCTGGAAGTCGGTGCAGGTTCAGGTATTATGGCGGTAGAGCTCATTCTTGAGCTGGAAAGACAATCCAGCCTGCCGAAGCACTATCTCATTCTAGAGCTCAGCGCCGATCTTCGTGAGCGCCAACAGCAAATCATCAAAAGCCGTTTGCCACACTTGTTTGAGCGCTTTCAGTGGTTGGACCGCCTGCCAGAAAAGCCATTTAAAGGCATTGTTATTGCCAATGAACTGCTGGATGCCATGCCAGTACATCTGATTAAACTCGAAAAAAATTCAATTTCTGAGCGCTATGTCTCGCTTAATGAGAATGAAGAGTTCATCTGGCAAGATAGTAAACCAGAAAATCCTCATCTGCAAAAAGCTGCTGAAGAAATTCAAGCATTACAGCAATCTTTAGCCCATCTGAATGATAAGCCTGGCCACTCTTATATTACAGAAGTGAATTTACAGGCTGTGGATTGGCTCAAAAGTATTGCCGACATTTTAGAGTCAGGTGCCATTTTACTCGTCGATTATGGTTATACTGCCCAGGAGTATTATCACCCGCAACGCTCAATGGGTACCTTGATGTGTCATTATCAGCATCATAGGCATGATGATCCTTTTTATCTTCCAGGCTTACAGGATATTACGGCTCATATTGATTTCAGCCGCATTGCCCGTGCTGCAAGTGACACAGGCTTGAATGTCTATGGCTTTACCACTCAGGCACACTTTCTTATGGCAGGCGGCCTTATGGAATTAACCCAAGACTTAAATCCCGATGATGTGATGCATTTCACTGAGGTTGCAAGGCAAATCAAAATGCTGACTTTGCCCGAAGAAATGGGCGAGTTGTTTAAAGTCATTTTACTTGCCAAAGACAAAGCGCTATCATTACCCGCATTTCAATTTCAAAATTTTAAAAACCGCTTGTAAACGGATTTATGTTCTACACTCATTTGACCTGGACCTATAAACACAGCATAAAAGGTTTAGACCTTATGCACTTAGGAGAAGTATGGATTTAATTCAAATTATTGTATTGGCACTGGTTCAAGGACTGAGTGAGTTTCTGCCAATATCCAGTTCTGCCCATTTAATTTTGGTACCTCAGCTTTTCGGCTGGCAAGATCAAGGATTAGCTTTTGATGTGGCTACCCATTTTGGCACTTTAACCGCAGTACTTTGGTACTTTCGTAAAGACATTCAACCTCTTTTTAGGGACTGGATAAAATCCATCTCAATGAGACAAACAACAGGCGATAGTTTACTCGCCTGGGGCATCATTATCGGCACACTTCCTGCTGGCATTATTGGGCTGTTGATCAATGGTTATTCTGAACAGTTACGCAATCCTCTTATCATCGCCTGTACCACAATTGTTTTTGGCTTGCTACTCTGGTATGCCGATGCCAATGCCCAAAAACAACGGGCCCATAAAGTGAAACCTCGAACTGAGCACCAACTGAATTTGAAAATTATTTTATTTATTGGTTTTGCTCAGGCTCTGGCACTTATTCCCGGCACATCACGTTCTGGTATTACTATTACGGCAGCCTTATTAATGGGAATGAGTCGCACAGCTTCTGCTCGATTTTCTTTTTTACTCTCGATTCCTCTCATCATGGCTGCAAGTGCTTTAAAAACCATTGAACTGACTCAATCAACAACTCATATCTCCTGGATTGATATTTTGATTGGTGTGGGCTTATCTGCGGTCAGTGCCTATTTATGCATTCATTACTTCATAAAGCTATTAGACAGTGTTGGTATGATGCCTTTCATTATTTACCGATTATTTCTTGGTGTCTTCTTGTTCTGGATATTTTTTTAAAGTTCTAAAAAAAGAGTTCCGAAAAAATGCATTATCGACACTTATGGCTTACTCTTGGTATTTTTTACATCGGATTTATTCTGGCAGGTTCTATGCTAAGAATACCTGAAATAAGCATCATGGAGTTTGAGTCCAGAGACAAAGTCATTCATTTTGCATTGTATTTTATATTGGTCGCCTGGTTTGTCCAATTGTACAAAACAAGTCATGCCCGAATTATCATCCTGATAAGCGCCATTTTATTGGGAATGATAATCGAACAACTTCAGGGCATGACTGCTTATCGAAGTTTTGATTATTTGGATGGGCTCGCCAATAGCATAGGGGCAGTCTGTGCTTTTTTATTGGCAAAGACCTCTTTTGACTCCATTCTATTTAGAATCGATGCGCGACTTTATCATTTTAACACTGCCAGGCTACAAATAAAATAACAGTACCACCTATAGCATTAGAGTGCCTGTTTTAGCATTTCAGAGATCTTATCTTTTGGTATTGGTTTACTAAAAAAATACCCTTGTGCCATATCACATTTCTGTTGCACTAAATGATCAAGTTGTGTCTGCGTTTCAACGCCCTCTCCAATCACACTCAGGCCCATACTATGGGCCATTGCAATAACGGTATTAACAAGTTCACGCGCTTGTGGATCATGCTCTATGTCAAAGACAAAACTTTGGTCAATTTTTAATGCATCAAATGGATAATTCCGTAAATAACTCAGAGAAGAATAGCCTGTGCCAAAATCATCCATCACAATTCTTATGCCCAGATCTTTCATAGCTGCCAGGTTATCATTAATATTGGAGAGCCCCCCCATGAAAACCCCTTCAGTAATTTCCAGTTCAAGATTATTATGAGGTACGCCTGACATTTCTAATGAAGTTTTGATCTGCTGTAAAAGATAAGGGCAACGAAATTGACGTGGAGATATGTTAATTGCCATCTTAAGTAACGGATCATACTCTCGGTGAAGATCAGCTAAAACCGTCAAAGCCTCATTTAACACATAGGCTCCAATGGGCACAATTAATCCAGTTCGCTCAGCAATGGGAATAAATTCTTCGGGTGAAATAATGCCTAACTCAGAATTTTTCCAACGCAGCAGGGCTTCAAAACCTAACACCGTTTGACTCGGTAATTCCACTAGAGCTTGAAAGTTTAAATAGAATTCATTATGTTTCAACGCATTGTGCATATGCTGCTCTAGTAACAATTGTCGGGAGACCTTTTCCTTCATTGTAGTAGTGAAATAGTTATGTGCATTCCCCCCCTCTGCTTTAGCTGAATACATTGCCGTATCTGCACTACGCAATAACTCCGCAGGAGTCGCACCATCATCTGGATAAAGAGCAATACCAATACTGGCATTAAGGACAAGTTCTCTATTATCCAGAATAAAGGGTTGTCTGATTTTATTTAACAGGGTTTCCACTATAGATTCAGCATCATCACCATTCTTTATCCCCCCTAAAATAACAATAAACTCATCCCCTCCCAATCGGCCAATTGTATCAACATCTCGTAATGTTTCTCGTAACCGACTCGCAACTTGAACAAGCATCTGGTCCCCCACTTCATGCCCCAGTGAGTCATTGATCTTCTTAAAATCATCCAGATCAATGAATAGAACCGCAAGAGGATCCTCTGAGCGTCGTGCATCCAGAAGTAACTGATTGAGCCGATCCAGTGAGAGAAAACGATTGGGTAATTCCGTTAGGCTATCAAAATGGGCCTGGTGGAGAATCAAGTCTTCCTGTTGTTTTCGAAGGCTAATATCAACAGCCACCACGCGCATACCAGCAGGTATGCCATTACATAAAACGGGTGTTGAATACACCAGCACAGGAAAATTATCCCCATTTTTACGAATGGCCTGGTATTCAGTTCCTGAAATACGTGACATGCCATCCTGCATTACCTGCTTTGCATTTCTACTCACTCGTTGGGAGTCTTCAGAGGTAATTAAATCAGTAATGCTGACCCCCAATTCAAGGTCTTTAATGGTATATCCAAATGACTGAAAGGCATGTTGATTAGCATACTTAATCTCACCAGTCTGATCCGTTTCACAAACTGACTGCGGCAACATATCAGCCAATTCACGAAAACGTTGTTCACTATCACTCAATGCCTTAAACGTTCGAGTTGCCCGGAATGACTCACTGCAATAAGAAGCCAGGATCATTCCAATTTCTTTATCCTGCTCAACAAAAGGAGGGTGGCTTTTATTATGCAAAGCTAACACAGCAACAAGATTCCCGTCCTCATCCAGAATGGGAAATACCAATGCTGAATCATCTGTATAACCATCCCAGCCACTTCCTTTAAACTCATCCCGATCACTGAGATCATTTAATAGGGTGGGCACACAATCTTCGACAACACGATGTAGAATAGACTGCTCACTCAAAGGCAAAGGCAATTCTGGAGGAGCATGGCCAGAATCAATGGCTTGTACAAGACGAAGTTTGGACTCTTCTACCACATACAAACTCCCCCCTGTTGCATTCATATGCTGGGCAAACTCTTGTAACAAATGTGAGCCAAACTCATCCATATCAAGCCATGATGAGAGCTTACTTGTGCTCTCAACAATTCTTCTCAGTCTCTGGTTTAGGTGAAGTAAGCGTGTATTGGCCTCTTCCAGCTCAATGGTACGCTGCTTAACAAGGTGCTCAAGGTTTTCTTGATACTCCAGATTGTCATGGCGCAGTTGCGCCCGTTCTAATGACTTACGAATAGTATGGCCAAGTACAGAGAGATCTTCGACTGGTTTTAACAGATAATCCCATGCCCCTAAACGAAGCGCTTCAACAACATCAGTTATGTGCCCTGTTCCTGAAACAATAATGAGTGGAATATCTGAGTTCAGGAGCCTTATTTCACGCAGTAGATCCAGGCCACCTAATTTTGGCATTCTCAAATCCAGTAAAATCAGATCAGGATGACAAGTCTTAAAAATTTCCAGTCCAGCCAAACCATCATTAGCAGTCAATACCTGATAATCTCGATCTTCAAGATAATCGGCAAAACTGCTTCGAATGCCAGGATCATCATCTGTGACAAGAATTTTAATCTGAGTATCATGCATCATTGTTACCTCAAGTCTTCACTTCAAAAACATCTGGAGTATTTCTTTATAAACCAGGCTGAGATTTTTAACGGGTTTTTGAAACACTGTTGAGGAAACCCGATTCAACTTAAGGAGATCATCAGGTAACCTGTATTCTGGTGAACCAGTACAAATTAGAAAAACACAATCAAGCTTCTGTGGATAAGCATTTTGAATAAAATCAACACCGCTCATCCCCTTCATACGGACATCTACTATGGCTGCATTGGGAGATTCTGTCATCAGTATTTCCAGTGCTTCCTCACCACTTTCAGCACTCAGGACGGTAAAATCCTGATCTTCGAAATAGTCACCAAAGCTTTGCCTGATCGCTGCATCATCATCAATAATCAGTACACTGAAAGCAGGATTATTCATGTTGACCTTTCTCTGCAGCAGGAAGGCGAAGAATGAAGTTTGTTCCCACTCCCAGTTGTGATTTCACATTTAATGAACCACTAAGATTTTCAGTAATAATAAAATAGGCAACACTTAAACCCAGGCCAGTACCCAATCCCACAGGTTTGGTAGAAAAAAATGGCTCAAATACACGTTTGCGAATTTCCTCTTCCATACCAGGTCCATTATCTGAAATTTCAATGCGTACCATTTTTGCTTCCAATTCATTTCTCAAGGTCAATGTAAAACAAGGTTGCTTTTCTTCAGCTCCCACTTTCCTATTATCATTCATCTCCTGAATTGCCTGAGCACCATTCTTGAATATGTTGAGCAATACCTGCTGAACTTTCTGTGGTTCACAGGTCACTAATAACAAATCATCCTGGTAGTCACGAACAATTTTAATCTGTTTAAAATCATAGCGTTTTTTGAGGTCATAATCAGTCCCTGACAAGAGCAGAGTCTGTTCTATCAATTCAGCAATATCACAATCTGAAAAGACAGATTCCCCGCTGCGTGCAAACCCCAACATACTTTCAACAATGGTCGCCGCTCGACTGCAGGAATCCCGGATAGTGTTAAGCATACGAGGAATACCTCGCCCCTCCATATAGGCGTGAATGGCTTCCATATCAATGCCTACTTTTTCAGCGGCTCGTTTATTCGCGGCTAATTCTCCTGTGAGCCTTTCAGACATGACTTCTGATGTCTGCATAATGCCACCCAGAGGATTATTAATCTCATGTGCCATTCCAGCAGCCAACCCCCCAACTGACAACATTTTTTCACTCTGGATCATCATTTCCTCTATGCGTATACGCTCCGTCACATCATCAATTCGAATGACCGCGCCTTCTATTCCATTAGTAATCAGTGGAAAGATGGTGATATCCTCATAATGAATATTGCCATCCAGCATGACTTGACGTTTATGATCACTTTGTTCCTGTCGTGTTTTAATCGCATTAAAAACCCGCTCCATCTCTGGCTTCAATCTGGGTAAAATCTGATGCAGTGGTTGTCCCATTGCAGCAGCTTCATCAATACCAGAATTTTGTTTGGCCTGATTATTCCATTGTGTGATCAAGCCATCAGAATCAATACCAATGAGCATAGAGGGCATGGAATTAATAATATTATAGAGGTAGTTTCGAAGTCTTCGAAGCTCTTCCTCTTGATGCTTACGAGTCGTTATATCTGTAGAGATCCCGCAGATTGCATATATCTCTCCAGAACTTTTTTTCAAAGGAAACTTAACTGAAATATAAGTGTGTTGGCCATCAGCTTGAGGAACAACCTCTTCAAACTCTAAAATGGAATTGTCTTCAATCACCTTGAGATCATTAGCCTGAAAAGTTTCAGCCACTTTTTGTGGAAAGAACATATCATCCGTTTTTCCACAAATATAGGAATTAGAAATATTAAAAATGTCTTCAAACATCTGATTAATAAAGATGTATCGACTCTTTAAATCTTTAATATAAATGACCGATGATGTGTTGTTCAATAAATCCATTTGCTGCTGCTCGCTGCGTTTAAGCTGCTCAATCAGGTCTCTTAACCTTGAGGTCATTTCATTAAATGTATCGGCCAAATGCATTATCTCAGTGCCGCCCCGTACTGAGGCTACTGTATCAATTTCCCCAGCCGTAATTTTGGCAGCCGTTTTGGCCAATTCATCCAGGGGTTCAGTAATATTTCGCGTCAGGAAGATACCCAGTGAAACCGCAGTTAACAACGCAACAACAGTAACCGCCAGACTCATTTTTAATGCGGTATAAGTGGAAGATAAAGCTTCCACTTCTTCTTGTTCAGCAATAAGAACCACATTTAACGCTGATAACCAATGCTGACTACTGATAACATCAGAACTGCGATAGCTCTTATTTCGCACCCGAACACTATGTTCACTGTTTTGTATTATGGGGATTGTGCTCGTATCAATAACTTTATTTTCTTTGGACACTCTAAACCGAGTTGGAGTCAATAGAAGACCTTTTGAGTCAAGCAAATAGGTTTCTCCTGTTTTTCCCAGTCCTTTCCTGGAGCCCATTATTTGATTGAGTTGTAATACATTCGAACGTCCAGCCAGTATCCCTAGAATCTCTTTAGACTTTCCAACCACCGGGATAGCAGTCACAATAGAAACCCCGTCCGATTCAGGGAACTGAAAAAGAAATTGAGCCACAAACTCTTTACCCCCTTTGTGAAAAAAAACACTGTCAGAAAATTGCTCTTGTTCACGAACCTCAGAGGTAGACAAAACAACATCCCCTTTGCGATTTATAAGAAATAACTCATCAAAGCGCTGTGTTCGTGACAGGGTTTCATTCAAGGCTACTTTCACACGATTGTAGGAAATTTGTGTGAAAAGCCGCAACGATTCTTCTGGCTTGGTAAGGACCGACATATGCCAACGAAGATCTTTTGGCTCCAGGGTATTAACCAGATCTTCTTCAAGATGATCAATCCACCTGGCAACACCTTCCTCTTTTAACCTAGCCACAGTCTCCAGTTGCTCAAAGGCGCGTTCCAAACCATTGTTAAAACTAATCCTGACATTTATTGCAACAACCGAAAATGCCGTCAACATAACCAACAGAACAATAATAAAAATCAGCCGTGTACGTATACTTGTCTTATTGATCAGTTGCTGTAAAAACCCATTCCATTTACCTTGTTGTGAAAGATTCATTTACTGGTGAACCTCTAACATGAGATCAACAGCTACAGCAGCTAAATCCAGAGCTTCAGATGGCGAAAGTTCACCTCGAATCGCCTGATAAATAAAGGGGGAAATGACTTCGCGTATGGCTGCATGTTCAGCAAAAGGGGGCGCTCCTGCAAAAAGGTGTTCATACTCACGTACCACACGAAAATAATGACCAAGTTGTGGATCTTTAGCACGTATTTTGGGGTCAACAAATGTTGCACTATGTACTACACGACCAGTAGCCAGAGCCCATTCTGTCTGAATTGATGGTCGGCCAATATACTGTAACCACAACAGAGCCGCTTTTTTGTTTTGCGATGAGTAAGGTATACCAAAGGCACCACCATCATAATAACCAATATACCCCTTGCCTTTTTTCGCCTCCTCAAGAACCCCTGGAGCCAGAGGTGGTAGAGCAACACCAACGTTACCTGTAATGACTGAATGGGCTGATTCTGTGGCTGTCGGTACAATATTTTCACCATAAAGCCAACCGTGAGCAACACGACCCGACGAGAATGAAAGTGCACTTTCATGCCAGGTACTGCCATAACTTTCAGGTGGTGCAATCGGCAGTAAATCCAACCAAAACTGGAATCCTTTTTTAGCCTTGGGACTATTTAATGTGCCACCTTTTTTCATTGTTGCACCCGTCATATCCTGGTTAATACCCCAATTGTAAACGCCAAAACTCGGCAGAATGGTTTCAAACAACTCGTAGAATGAGGCTGGGTGTACTGGGGTAGCCTGAATCGTGGTTCCCCATAAAGCCAGTCCTTTTTTCTTTCCCCAATCAGTAAAAAATACCGAGATATCATTAAACTCTTGAATAGACCGAGCAGGTTTTAGAGGATAACCATATTTTTCTTGAAAAGCGTATGAAATAGCAGGATCTTCAAACAAATCCTTTCTGTAGGCATAAAGTTTGAGGAAAGATTCAAAGGGGATACCAAAAATATCATCTGTATCCAAACCACGAAAAAAGTGCAGATAGGATGTAAAATCTTTAAAACTGAATTGAGGTGAGGCAAGTTCAGGGTGTTGTTTAAGTAACTGAGACAGGTTAACTAAAAAATCCTGTGCAAGATAAGCGTATATAATGTCTTGTTCAATAAAGATAAAATCATAAGTACCATTTTTCTGTGACAAATCACGAATGCTCTTATCATACATTTCTTCCCATGATGTCAACTCCAGCTCAATCTGAATACCCGTTTCCTTCTCAAAGGCTGGAACAAGGACATTCTTAACGTAATGTGATGCAGATGTGTCTTCAGTCACCCCTCGTAAGGTCGTACCAGCGTAGTCCTGTGCAGTTACTGCAAACCAGCGGTCAATGGGTTGCTTGTCAGCATATCCCTGTCGAATACCAATGCAAATCATAAGGATAAAGAAATACCTTATGCATCGGATTAAAAATGTTGAATATAGGCCAGCCATATCAAAACCTCAGAGAGTAGTTTAAATAATAGGTAATTCTATGGCATTTTTCAATCTACGAGATAATAGTTACAGTATTTAATTCTTTACTTAAAATAATTCTTTGTTGTTGAAATGAATAGATATTTACTAGAAGTGAGTTTTGGAGTGTGCTCAGGCAGGATATAAAATTAATTTCAAATTTTATATCCTGCGACAGTTCTTATATACTTATATTATATGTGGACATACTCAGTCAAAACTTACTCATTAACATCATGAATTTTATTAACTGTGTTATTTGCAAATAAATAACTTGCACACTTTTATTGTTTACACAAATTGACCCTAACAGATACTCTTCAGCAAGATTTACAGGCTTTTATTGCAGCAATACGCTTAATTCTCAATTGTTCTGCAATTGCTGCCCCCCGAAATCCCTGAGCTACAATATCAGCTGTATTGACCTGATTCGCCGCTTGAAAAAAGGTTCTAAAAAGCTGAGTTTTTTCATCAGAGCTGTTCTCATAACCAGTTCTGCCCTTCGCATCAGCCTCACAGGCCAGAAGAAAATATTCAAAGCGCTCTGGACGTCGAAATGCATCCAGGCGTGAAAGTAAATCAACAATGGTTGAATTCTTTAATTCTTCAATTCGGTGATAATTTAAGTGAAACTCGGTCACCAGTAAGGCCAAAGCACTGTAATTTTTAGGCACTTTTAAACGTTCACACACGGCTTTCACCAAAGGTACACCTCGAGATTCATGAGCTATGTGTCGGGGCCATTCTTCTTTAGGAGTGATGCCTTTACCCAGATCATGCAATAAGGCCGCAAAGCGGACCACTGAGTCTTTACTTAAACGTGCAGCTTGCTCCAGTACCATCATGGTATGAACGCCTGTGTCAATTTCAGGATGCCATTCTTTTGACTGTGGTACACCAAATAATTGCTCTATTTCAGGGAAAAGGCGTGCTAAAGCACCGCATCCTCTGAGCGCATTAAAAAAGATCCAGGGATTATCATCGAGCAATGCTTTTTCAACCTCTTGCCAAACCCGTTCAGCAACCAGAGCATCCACTTCATCATGGTCCACCAAACACTGCATCATAGCCAAGGTTTCATCCGCAATGGTGAACCCATAGTCAGCGTATCGGGCTGCAAATCGTGCGACTCTGAGTACGCGTAATGGATCTTCAGCAAAAGAGGGCGATACATGTCTTAAAATACGATTATTTAAGTCATCAATACCATGGTATGGGTCATAGAGGGCTCCCTGCTCATCTTCTGCTATGGCATTAATCGTCAAATCTCGGCGGATGAGATCGTCTTCTAAAGTCACCTTAGAATCGGTGTAAAACTCAAAACCATGATAGCCTTTAGCCACTTTTCGTTCTGTTCTGGCAAGCGCATATTCTTCATGTGTTTTAGGGTGCAAAAAAACAGGAAAATCTTTTCCAACAGGCGTGTAACCTTCAGCCAGCATATCTTCAACCGTAGCACCCACCACAACATAGTCGTTATCAACAACCGCCCTATCGAGCAACTTGTCTCTAACGGCACCACCCACTTTATAGATTTTCATAGAACACGATTCACACTTAAATAACTTTAACGAATACAGAGATCCTATGTTAAAAAATGATGGAATGAAACTGATTTGTCATTTAAACCTAAATCAATAGGATTAAAAAATTTAACGCTTTGATTTTGCACGAAAATAATCCATTTGCCCTGCAAAATCCTTACCCCCAAGATATTGAGGAACAATACTGTCAATGCCGTGCAGCTGTATCTCCAGGTCAGAAATAGAAGCACTCTTGTTTGCACCCGAGTCAGGGCAAACACTGTCCACTTTCATACTATTATAATTATCCAAAGTAATCGGTGCACCAGGAAACAGGCCCATCACTAAAGCAATTGGTTTTGAGAAAAAGCGATTCAATGGCACAATAATACTGTTACTATTAATTTCTGTTGCCGTGTATTTAACCAGCTCTTTCAAAGAAAATGACTCTGGACCACAGAGATTATAATTTTTCCCATAGGTCTGTGGTTTATCAATACTATTGATAAAGGCATCCACAACATCACCGATATAAATAGGTGCAAAGCGAGTGCTGGCACAGGTCAGAGGAAAAGACCAGGGCATCATTTTCAGCAGCTGAGCAAAGCGATTAAAGAAGCTGTCTCCTGCACCAAAAATAACCGAAGGTGAAAAAGTCGTCACATTCAGCCCCTCCATAGCAAGAATTTTATTTTGAGCTCTGCCTTTTGATTGCAAATACTGACTGGCGGCGTTTTCATCCGCATTCAAAGCACTCATATGCAATAGTCTGGGTGTTCCAACAGCTTTTGTTGCCTCCGCAACTCTTAAAGCAACCTTTTCATGCACATGTTCAAAGGTATTTTTACCCGATGGATTGAGAATACCGGCTAGATTAATGACCACATCATAGGTATCAATCTGGCGTTCTAATATTTTGTTACCGAAAAAATCGATAGTGACGATTTTAACCATTGGTAATATTCTTAAATGACGATGGCGTTCGGGTCTTCTGGTAATGACTTTAATCGAATGCCCCTGGCTCACGAGCGTCGTGATCAGGTGAGTCCCTACAAACCCAGTACCTCCAATGAGACAAATTTTCAATGTGTTATCCTTTTTTTAATTCGCTCCAGCCTGTCTCTTTATAAAAAAGACAAACAAAGTGCTCAATATGCTTATTCCCATTACATCAACTCTCGGAAAGTGGTTTAATCAGCTTAAATCACTATTAAGCGCATCTTTTTTAGCGTATATTTCTTATGATCACTGCAAGTTGTGTTTTTTATGGCTCTTTTTTTGGCTCTTTGTATGCGCCAGGCCTTTATTAGCAGTTACTGATATTATAATACACAAACTGTAAAAATTTTCAATTCAGAAAAACCCTAAGTCTATCAATAAACCATTTTTTTATCATCGGAATTACATGTTAAATCCTTCTTTTAGTTTATCGCTGTTTCCAAGAATTGAATTTGGTGCTGGTACCATCCAACAGCTTCCAGAAATCATTGCGAAATACGGACAGCGAGTATTATTAATCACTGGTAGCCATTCTTTCTACCAAACAGCAGGCTGGAATCAGCTTATTGCCAACTTAGAAAGCAATCAAGTCCAATGGTTTCATAATAGCATCCGTGGTGAACCTTCTCCTCAAGCGGTTGATGCTACCGTTAAAAAATTCTTTACTGAGCAAATCCAATGTGTCGTTGCCATTGGTGGTGGCAGTGCTCTGGACTTTGGTAAAGCCATCAGTGGTCTATTACACCACGGTGATTCCGTCATGGAATACATTGAAGGTGTGGGGGCAGGCAAACACTATGATGGTCCTTCAATCCCCTTTATTGCAGTGCCGACCACTGCAGGCACTGGCAGTGAAGCCACAAAAAATTCTGTCTTAAGCGATATTGGTGAACAAGGTTATAAAAAATCATTTCGTGATGAACAATTAATTCCTCAATATGCCATTATCGATCCCGATTTATTAAAAAGTTGTCCAAAATCACTGATTGCCGCTAATGGCATGGATGCATTAACCCAATTAATGGAATCATACCTATCGACCAGGGCCAATTCTATTATGGATGCTTTAGCTTTAAGTGGTATAGAGTCCGTTCGTGAGAGCTTATTGCTCTGGTATCACTGTGATGAAACACAGAATGACTCTGACGAAATAAAGCAGGCACGAGCGGATATGGCCTATGCTGCACTGATTTCTGGAATTACACTGGCGCAGGTTGGTTTAGGCAGCGTTCATGGCTTAGCATCTCCTCTGGGTGCTTTCTTCCCCATTCCTCATGGCATTGCCTGCGGCACTGTTCTTGCTGAAGCCACTCGTATTAATATTGAGGCCATGCTGGATCGTGAGCCCCAGAATCCAGGTTTACAGCGATACGCTCAAGTCGGTCGCCTGCTCTGTCAGGAAAATAAGCTGAGTGATAATGAAGCTCGAGAAAAATTATTAGTGCTCTTATCAGATTGGAGTCAACAAATGCAGCTAGAGCCATTATCCGCTTATGGTGTCACTGAAAATGATGTTTTACGACTGGTTGAGAATATCAGCCCCAGTAGTATGCAAACCAATCCCATTATTTTGACTCAAGAAGAAAAAGAACAATTGGTTCGCTCAGGTATTTTACAATAAAGCACCTCAATTAAACACGAGGCCATTAAACTTAACTTAAATTGATTTGATTAACGTACACAATTAACATAGGATTAGCAACAAGCTAATTTTTACTGGAGTCACGTAACTATGATATTAAAGACGTTTATAGGTTATTCAGGTAGATGAAGTTTATCGATCTTTTTGCTGGTATTGGCGGTTTTCACCTCGCCTTTCATCGACAAGGTGCAAATTGTGTATTTGCCTCTGAAATTGACAAAAATGCCAGATTGACTTATGAAAAAAATATGTCTCAATATTCACCTGAATTATTTAATTCACATCGATTCAACGATGATATTTTAAAAATTAATTCCCCAAATACACAAATTCCAGATTTTGATATTCTTTGTGCTGGCTTTCCATGCCAACCCTTTAGCCAGGCAGGCTACAAAAGAGGCTTCCAAGAAGACAAAGATGATAGAGGCAACATGTTCTTTAAAATTTGCTCCATTATTGAAAGCAAAAGACCCAGTGCTTTTTTCTTAGAAAATGTCAGGCATATCTTAAAACACGACGATGGCCGAACGTTTAAAATCATTCAAGACTACTTGGAAAGACAATTAGGTTACACTTTTCACTACCAAGTCGTGAAAGCTTCTGAGCACGGTTTACCACAACATCGCCCCAGAGTATATATAGTGGGTTTTAGAAAAGATCTCCCCGAATTACCCCGATTTCATTTTCCTCAAGCAAGCCCTCTTAAACTGTCCATGTCTGATATATGGGGAGGTGAATGTCCTAAAAAAATCGGTTTTACCCTTAGAGTTGGCGGTAGGCGCTCAGGTTTAAATGATCGTCGTAATTGGGACACCTATCTGGTGAATAATGAAGTAAAAGTCTTATCATCAAAAGAAGGTCGAAAGATGATGGGCTTTCCTGATGACTTTAAATTTCCAGTCTCTGAAACTCAGGCAATGAAACAATTGGGAAATAGTGTTGCTGTCAATGCTGTTGAAGCCACAGCTTCCGAAATAATTATCTACCTAAAAAAATACAGTCATCTTTTTAATCCAAAAAATAAGCTGGCTGTTGCATAAATGAGTCTTGCTTTCAAAACAAGACAATGTGATAATTTAAAACAGTTATTCATTTAGCTCTCACCAATTGATATCTACTCAACCGCCAGATACGAATCTGGTCAATTTATGGAAACTCTATCACAGAGACGATTAATCTCTTTAAAAAAATCAACCAAGGCCAAACATCCTTTATCACATTCTAATGATGATATTTATATTTCTCACAAATCCTACCTACTCAATTTACTCTATGATCTTGATGGCATTCATCAAAACCCCATTTACCACCCTGAAATTGATACCCTTTATCATTCAATGCAAGTATTTCAACTGGCACAGAAAAAAACAGATAATCCTTTTTTACTTGCAGCGGCTTTATTTCACGATGTGGGAAAATCAATCGCAATAGCTGAGCATGATAAGATTGGTTCAGAAATGCTTAAAAATGTTCTGACAGAGCCTATTCCATGGATGGTCAGACATCATCTTGACCTCCTACAAAACCCAAAACGAACTCGCATGAAACGTGCAAATAGCAAGCAATTAATATGGCTAGAAAAATTACGCACCTGGGACATTCAAGGTCGGAGTACTGATATTGAAGCCATACATCCTGAACATGCAATCGAAATAATCAGCCAAACTGATGAAATATTTCAGTGTCATTTATGAAAACAAACAAATCACAACTATTACGTTACTCCCTCGCCGTTGAAGCAGCACGACTCATGTATGAAGAAGGTATACAACAATACTTAACGGCTAAACAAATTGCCTCAAAACGATTATTAGGCCGGGTCTATAGAAAAAAAATGCGCTACCGCCCAAAAGACTTACCTTCAAATGGTGAAATTAAAGAAGCTCTCTTACAATTAGTTCAGCAAAATGAAGGTGATGATCACTTCTATCAATTATTCGCTATGCGCGTCATCGCATTGGAAATTATGAATGAATTGATTGGCTTTACACCTTGCTTGATTGGTTCAGTGAGTACAGGCCACATAAGAAAAAGCAGTGACATTGATTTACACTTGTTTACAAATAGTCTGGAAACATTGGAAATAAGGCTTATAGAGTTACAGTGGAAATACAAATTAAATGAAGTGGCTATACAAAAAAATGGTCGGATAAAGCTCTATACTCATGTTTATCTTGATTATGTTTTTCCTATAGAATTATCAGTCTATCCAACACAGGAAATTAGAGTTGTCTCCAAAAGCAGTACTGATGGCAAACCCATCATGAGATTCAAAGCCAGTAAAGTTGAACAATTATTAATGACTGAACATGAGCTGGAATGGCAGCGATATCTTTCGGATGGTATTTTGAGAACTTATAGAAATTAACGATCAAGGGGAGTTACCACTCCCCTTTTTTAAATCAGAATCAGTGATTCAGGATAACCGTTTTATCTATTAGAGGATTCAACTCAGTTTGATTCATATTAATGGCTTTAAAGGCCAGATTGATCGGTTTGTTTTCTTTGTATTTTTGATCAAGCTCTGCAGTGTACTGATTTAATTTGTCCGCTATCTTTTTTCCAATACTCAACTGCGGTAATGATGCTTCTACTTTCTCTGCTTTCTCTTTGTCTTGAATGTACCGTTTAGCTTGCTCAAATGCATCAATAAAAGAAGTATTTTTATTCAGTGCAAATTTAAATATCGCCTCGCCGAACCAGGTAAATTCATTTTCATTGCTACAACCAAATGATTGTTTGTCTGCCGCTGAAGCAGTAAAAATCAACGTATGATCATCCTCAAGAGGTTTAATATATCCCCCTGAGTAACAAGAAGAGACCACAATAACACGCCACTTTATACCTGAATCATCCAATTGTTTTTTCAAGACCTCTGGTGTTAAATCATTCAAATCTAAGGGCCAAAAATCAACAGATAAATTATGTTTTTTTCCACCATGAGAGGTCAGATATAAAAACAATATGTCTTGTTCTACGTTCATATGTTCTGACATACCATCCAGCATTATTTTTAAATTATGAGTATTCGCCAGAGGTTCAGTTTCATAGGTTTTTAAATGATTAATTAATAAGGCAGAGCGTCCCGATGTATCAAAACGAGAATCCATTAAATTCTTAGCATATTTTACTTCTTTATAAAAAACATCCTGTGTTGCGTAGCTGGAAAAGCCAAGAAAATAAAGATCCGTTTTATCCTGACGTTCTTTAAGTAAGTCATTATTGAGAGAGTAAATCATTTCAAATTGCTGGTAAAAAACATCTTCAACATTCACTTTATCATAGGGGTTTTCTTCTTCAGCGCTGTCTTCATCATAAGAGGCATACCAGAACGTCCCCATTTGTTCTGAGAAATAACTTGCTGGAATAAAATAAAGGACAAAAATAATAAGTCCAATAGCCACATATTTTAATTTTGAAAGAGGAGTATAAAGATGGACAGCTCTCAATAAAGAAATCAAAAACCAAATCAAGATAATAATGGAAAGGCCATACAATAAATACCAATACCAGTAACCTAAATCATAAAGATCGTATTGATAGGTCTCAACAAGCCAATAGGACAACAGTCCTGGAAAGCTGAAGACTGTATCAAGTGAAATAAAAAGGGTTGCAACAATAAGAAATTGATGTTTTTTAATAAAAAAACGTTCAACAACGAAGGCCGTCAATAATAAGAGGCTGGTAGTGAACGCAAACCCCGTCACCGCATAATCATTAAATTCAGGCGCAGGCAAATAAATAAGATAAGTACATAAAATAATAAAGCTCATGTTGAACAGGGCAAGTAAGATCACTTGTTCAGTGTCAAAACAATAATCTCGAAAATCAATTTTAAGAAATAGCGCCTGTCGAGCCGCCAGCTTAAGATTACTGAATAAAGCTTTAAAAGACGATTTAATTGTATTCATAAGCAGAAAAATCAATGAGTTATTATTAATAATTCATTGTATCAAAGCATTTCTGACGTTTCTAACCCACTTAATTAATTTAAGACCAGCCTCACAGTTTTCACAGCACAATCGTTGTTTTTAATTCATCATTAAAAATTCAAAACAATTATTCCGCCCCGTACTGGTCTCGATAAGACTGAACTTTATCGTAATATTGTGCCATTTCAACATTATCTTTTAAGAAAGAGATGAGGTGTTCCAATTTAATAATACTGGTCACAGGCATATTATAATTTTTTTCAATTTCAGCAATAGCCGATACATCACCTTTTCCTACCTCTTGACGATCCAGGGCAATCACCACACCTGCTGGCGTCGCATTGGCCTGATTAATCAAATCAATGGATTCTCGCACCGAAGTGCCTGCAGAAATCACATCATCAATGATCATTACTTTGCCTTCTAGTGCAGAGCCGACAATCGTGCCACCTTCACCATGATCTTTGGCTTCTTTGCGGTTGAAGCTATAAGGCAAATCTCTACCATGTTCATCAGCAAGAGCGATAGAACAGGTAGAAGCCAGTGGAATGCCTTTGTAGGCTGGGCCAAAAAGCATATCAAAATCAATCTGGTTGTCCACTAGCGCACTGGCATAAAAACGGCCGAGCTTTGCCAAAGAGCCTCCAGTATCAAAGAGGCCACTATTAAAAAAATAGGGACTGATACGTCCTGATTTTAAAGTAAATTCACCAAAGCGCAGCACACCTTTAGTGATGGCAAACTCAATAAAAGCTCGTTGATAATCTTGCATTGTTTGATCCATGTAATCAATATTCTATATTCGCGATAAGCCATTATTTAGCCTAAAGCCATTTCTTTATGAATGAATTATACCTTAGATTCAGGTATAATGTGCCGTTTCTTAATTAAGACAGAAGCGAAACAAAAGGATCATTAAACTCACTTTTATAGCCTTTGTCAAAACACATCAATAGAAGATATTATGAAAGTTATTTCTGCCAATCTAAATGGTATTCGCGCTGCTGCAAAGAAAGGTTTTTTTGAATGGATGCAGGAAGAATCACCTGATGTGGTTTGTATTCAAGAGACAAAGGCTCAGCTCGATCAATTAGATGCCCCTGTGTTTTCACCGCCTGGGTATTTTCGGTATTTTTTCGACGCTGAAAAAAAGGGTTATAGCGGTACTGCCATTTATTCTAAGAAAGAGCCTGATTTTATTACTACTGGCTTAGGCTGGGACGTTGCGGATACTGAAGGACGCTATATTCAGGCTGATTTTGGTGATTTAAGTATTGCTTCTTTATACCTTCCATCAGGATCATCTAAAGATGAGCGACAGTTGCTAAAAATGGAATTCTTAGAGCAAATGACTCCTCTTCTTAAAGAAATGGCACAAAGTTCACGGCAATATATCGTTTGTGGCGACTGGAACATCGTGCATAAAAAAATTGATATCAAAAATTTCAATGGCAACAAAAAGCGCTCTGGTTGTCTACCTGAAGAGCGAGCTTGGCTCGATCAACTATTTGATGAACCTGGCACCCAAGATAGCATCGGTTTGTGTGATGCCTTTCGAGAGCTCAATCAAGAGGAGCACCAATACACCTGGTGGTCCAATCGAGGCCAGGCCTGGGCTAACAATACAGGGTGGCGCATCGATTATCAGGTGATTTCACCTTCTTTAGCACCACTATTACAATCAACATCCATTTATAAAGAACAACGCTTTTCAGATCATGCGCCATTAATTATGACTTATGATAGAGATCTCTAAATAATGCCAGTTGAAATTTCTTATCTAACCGCTTTTATAGCAGGCTTACTGGGCGGTGTTCATTGTCTTGGCATGTGTGGTGGCATCGTCGGTGCTTTAACTTTTGGCATAAAACAAGAAGATTCTGTCTCTTCTGATGCCTCTAATCCTGCTGGCGGCCCCTGCGTTTCATCAACAAAAAACACTTTTCCTTATCTTGTGGCCTATAATAGTGGACGCATTATGAGCTATACCATCGCAGGTGTTTTAGTGGGTGGCATTAGCATGCTGGCAACCAATCTACCCATTCTGCATGATCTCCAATTTGGCCTGCAAATTTTTGCTGCCCTGTTTATGATAGCACTTGGCTTATACATTGGTGGTTGGTGGTTTGGTCTGCGTAAAATTGAAAAAGCAGGGGGCGTCATTTGGAAAAAAATTGAACCTATCAGCCGTCAATTTATTCCCGTTAAATCTCACTTTCAGGCATTTATTCTGGGTTCTTTATGGGGTTGGTTACCCTGTGGATTGGTTTATACAATATTGATTTGGGCAATTTCAACAGGCAGTGCGATTGAAGGTGGTTTATTAATGCTCTGTTTTGGCCTGGGCACTTTACCACTATTATTAGCCATGGGGGTTTTCGCCACCAGCCTTTCCAGCTTTATTCGTAAAAACTGGGTTCGCGCACTCGCAGGCGGCATTATTATCGGATTTGGTGTCTTTTCACTATTTAACATCAGTATGCGCATGCAAGCATAAATGATTAGCTGAAAGGCTTTCACACAATCCCTTTGAGTTAAAAAAGCACTCAGAACTTTTTGCTGAATTTAATTTCATACTTTTCTTTAGTGCCGTCAGGCATAATTTCAATATTAAAATTAACCGTTTCTTTACTTTGAACACCAATCTGAGCAATGTAATAAATGGCTTTGCCTTCTTTAATTTCTCTAAACTCAATCTCTCTGCTTTGCCCCATCAAATTTTTTAAATTCCCTGTCACAGCTGATTTAACACCAGTAGGCGCACCAGCCGCTTTTTCCATTACTGACACATTGATCATGGCGTAGTTCTTACTTCGCTTCAAACCATATTGTTTGGTCATTTGTGCAGGCAGTGAATCGGTTGGAAAAGCGTTATAATAAACAATATGCTCCGCATATTCTTTGGCATTTTCTGCTTGAGAGACCCCTCCTAAGACTAAGAAAAAGAATGCAAAAAATAAAGTAATTGTCTGCTTTAGAAATTTCATAAATGGCTCCCAGTGGTTATTATTTTCATTCGGTTTAAGATTAGCGCATTTTTTAAAATAAGCAAAGAGTAGTTTCTGAAATAGAGTGAACAATTTAATTACACTTAAAATAGTGACTGTATACAAGCAGGTTCGGAGCAGTCTAGACAGCGACTCAAAATGCTGGACACATTGGAAGTAAAATCCGTATAAGAGCAGGCAATGGTTTATTAACTCAACACAGATATATCAAGGTACCAGGAACAAAAAAGGGGTCAATCTAATCAGATTTACCCCTTTTTCCAAATGTAATTGAAGTTAATTCAATTACGATTTTTTAGGACGTGCAGCACGTTTACGTTCATTTTCACTCAGTATACGCTTACGAATTCGAACGCTGTCTGGTGTCACCTCAACCAGTTCATCTTCATCAATGAATTCCAGTGCTTGCTCTAGAGACATTTTAATTGGTGTAGTCAAAGTCACTGCTTCGTCAGTTCCAGATGCACGGACATTGGTCAATTGCTTCGCTTTTAGTGCGTTAACTACCAAGTCATTACCACGTGAGTGAATACCAATGACCATACCTTCGTAGATATCAACACCACTGCCTATAAATAAACGACCCCGTTCCTGCAAGTTAAATAAACCAAAAGCAACTGATGCACCCTGTCCATTGCTGATGAGAACACCTTTATCACGTTTAGCAAAGTCGCCAGGTACCATGGGTCCATAATGAGAGAAGTTATGATAAAACAAACCACTACCTGATGTTTGCGTCATAAACTCAGTCTGGAAACCAATTAATCCTCTTGAAGGTACTACATATTCCAATCTGACCCGACCTTTACCGTCTGGCACCATATTTAACAGCTCACCTTTCACTTCGCCCATTTTTTCCATGATGGTGCCCTGGTGTTGATCTTCAACATCCAGCATCACATCTTCAAATGGCTCACTCATCACACCATCAACTTCTTTAGTGATAACTTCAGGTCTTGAAACACCTAATTCAAAGCCTTCACGGCGCATATTTTCAATCAAAATACCCAGATGCAGCTCACCACGCCCTGAGACTTTGAATTTATCAGGATCTTCTGTCTGCTCAACTTTTAAAGCAACGTTATGCAATAATTCTTTTTCCAGGCGATCTTTAATTTGGCGTGAAGTGACAAACTTGCCTTCACGACCCGCAAATGGTGAGTTATTTACCTGGAAAGTCATTGTTACAGTAGGCTCATCAACACTCAGAGCAGGCAAGGCTTCAACCGAACTTGGATCACATAATGTATCAGAGATATTTAAACCTTCGATACCACAAAAAGCAATGATATCACCCGCTTGAGCTTCAGTAACTTCAACTCGCTCCAGACCTTTAAAGCCAAAGAGTTTCAACATACGACCTTTGCGTTCATTACCTTCACGGTCAATAATCACAACAGGTGTATTGGCGGAAATAGTACCCTGCTTGATACGACCAATACCAATAACGCCTAAATAACTGTTATAGTCCAGGCTGATCACCTGCATTTGGAAGGGTGCACTAATATCAACATCAGGTGGAGATACTTTTTCGACGATAGTTTCAAACAAAGGTATCATATCGCCTTCACGAACATCATCTTCTAATGAGGCATAACCATTAATAGCCGAAGCATAAACGATTGGGAAGTCCAGCTGCTCATCAGTGCCGCCTAAACGATCAAATAATTCAAAAGTTTGGTCAATCACCCAGTCAGGCTGGCCGCCATCACGGTCAATTTTATTGACAACAACAATTGGGTTGATGCCTAACTCAAACGCTTTTTGAGTCACAAAACGAGTTTGCGGCATCGGGCCTTCAACCGCATCAACGAGCAAACAAACACAATCAACCATGGACAGTACACGTTCAACTTCACCACCGAAATCGGCATGTCCTGGTGTATCCACGATATTGATGTGGTAATCATTCCATTCAATGGCTGTATTTTTGGATAAAATCGTGATGCCACGCTCTTTTTCCAGATCATTAGAATCCATCATCCGTTCGGAGACATCATCACGCTCATCAAAAGTACCTGATTGTTTAAGAAGCTCGTCTACGAGCGTGGTTTTGCCATGGTCAACGTGCGCGATGATGGCGATGTTTCTGATTTTACTAATATCTTTCACTGTGAAAGTCCAAAAATAAGCTATAGTTAATAAAGAATAAATCGAACTAAACAAAGCCACACTTATCTCTTATGAGAGTTGGATTTATTTAGCTTAAAAGAAAAGGCGCTATTATAACGGAATGTTTCCTATAAATCAGAATTTATTACTTAAATCCAAGGGATTTGATAAAAATTGTCCATTATTATTAAAGATTTTTTTCAATTATCCGTTATCCTTAAACAGGCGCTAAGGTTTTCCTTGAAGTATGACACCCTAAATTCTCTAAAACAGGACAGGATTCAACAATGAATATGCCAGCAACTGATTTGCTACCCTCCACAAATCACATTATAGAGCAATATTCAAATGGCCTCAGAGCATTCACATTTTGGGTGTCTGATACACTTTATGCAATTGATATTTCAAGAGTTTTAACTATCAGCCAAGAAATGGATAATATTCAATCAGTGCCCGCTGAAGCCAAAGGGCTCGTTGGAATGGTGGAATTTCAGGGCAATGCAATACCTGTTCTGGATTTTGCGAATATGATGGGTTTTGCTTCTGGCATTGAGAAAAACAGTGAGCTCATTCAACTTTTAGCAGACAGAGAGAAAGAACATTTTGACTGGGTCCAGGCACTAGAAGACAGTCTTGTTAATGATACCCCTTTTGTCAAAACCAAAGACCCCCATAAATGCACCTTTGGTATATGGTACGACAAATTTAAATCTCGTGACGAGACTCTGATGGAAGTTCTCTCGGAATTTGATGCGCCTCATAAACAAATTCATGGTATGGCCGATAAGCTGCTTGGCATGAAACAAGAAAATGATCTTGAGCACGCTTTGAAAATACTGCGTTACGAAAAAAACATCACCTTAAAACGTCTGATGAAGCGCTTTGAACAAGCGCGCACACACTTAAAGGAATCAACCCGCCAGGTACTGCTTTACGTCACAGAAGATGGCAGCACACCCATTGTCGCTCTTCGAATTGATGATATTAATGACGTCATCGACTTTAAACCCGAGCAGTTTAAAACGATGGATAGAATAAACAATATTCTCACAGGTGAAGCATCTGAAGTGGTCATCGCCTACTTAAAACAAGCTGAGCATGCAGATTGCTTGTTAATCGAAGCTTCAAACCTGGCCTCTCTTACTCGGGCCTAGCAATAGAGAATCCTTTTTAACTCTATGGCTTCAAAAAGCGTTCTACATCAAAGACAATTCCATCAACACCAGTCACTCGAACTTGGGTGTCAATAGGCATATCATCACCTCTCACACGCCAGGTTGAATCATCGACTCTAATTTTACCAACACCATTAACAATAGGTTCAATCAGAGTAAAGGTTCGACCAATGTATTGGTTTGCCCTTTGATTTAAGTTAGGCACCTCAGATTCTTCTGGAGGAAAAAAAGCACGCGTCAAGCGCCAGGAAACAATGCTTGCTACTGACAGAACCGCAAATAATATTAACTGAAATTGCCAAGTGAGTTCGGGACGAACATACAACACAATACCAACACAGCCCGCAGCAATGCCCAGCCAGAGAAAAAAAGCCCCAGGACTGAGCATTTCCAGTATAATGAGCACGATTGCCAATGTCAGCCAATGCCAAAATTCCAGATTCAAATACAGTGATTCCATAAGTGCTTATCTCCCTCTGAAGTACAGAGTGCCTTTACTCTGAAGTCTTACTTTTATTCGCTTCTTTTACCAGTTCAGTAATACCACCAATCGCTCCTATCACACCTGAAGCTTCTAAGGGCATAAAGACTAACTTTTGATTATCGGCACTACCAATTTCTTTCAATGCATCGACATATTTAGTCGCCACAAAATAGTTAATGGCGTTAATATCACCTTTTTCAATCGCTTGGGAAACCATCATAGTGGCCTTAGCCTCAGCTTCTGCCAATCTCTCACGAGCTTCTGCATCACGAAAAGCGGCTTCGCGTTCACCCTCAGCCTGTAAAATAACAGATTGTTTATCCCCTTCAGCACGTAAGATTTCTGACTGTCGTTCCCCTTCAGCTTCCAGAATACTGGCACGTTTTTCACGTTCGGCTTTCATCTGTCTCGCCATGGCATCAACCAGGTCCATTGGTGGTGCAATGTCCTTTATCTCAATTCGGGTGACTTTAACCCCCCATGGTGTCGTTGCTTCATCAACAACATTCAATAGTTGGGTATTGATTTCATCACGTTTGGATAATAATTCATCCAAATCCATTGAACCCATTACCGTTCTGATATTCGTCATGGTTAAATTAAGAATTGCATGTTCTAAGTTATTCACTTCATATGAAGCCTTAGCGCTGTCAACGGCTTGAAAGAATACCACGCCATCCACTTTCACCATGGCATTGTCTTTTGTAATGACTTCCTGAGAAGGCACATCCATGACTCTTTCCATCATATTGACTCGATGCCCAATGGCATCAAACACGGGGATAATAAAATTCAAACCCGGGTGTAATGAACGAGTATACCGACCAAAACGTTCAACCGTATACTCCATCCCCTGATCTACTTTTTTCATGCCCATTACAATCAAAATAAACACAAAAATGATAAAACCAATTACAAACGCATCAAATCCAGCCATAGTATCTTCCTAATCCTTTTTTCTGAGATTCTTTTAACCTAGAATAATAGACACGGGTGCAGTGTTCAAGGAATATAGGATTTTTTATCTTTTTTGCTTCTTTTTAAATAACAAATAGACCTCATCTGCTATGATGTGTATTACTAATTTATTTCAATTTTTAGCAGAGTAAGACATCATAAAAAGAAATTACCTCAAGCCCCCCAAACACCTAATGCGTCCAGTCGGCAGAGCCATTGCCGATTTTAAGATGATAAATGAAGGTGATCGCATTCTATTAGGTGTCTCGGGTGGTAAGGATTCACTCTCATTACTACTGATTTTGCACCATTTAAGACAGTATGCTCCCATAAAATTTAAATTGGGTGCAGTGACGGTTGATCCTCAAATTGAAGGTTTTGATCCATCACCTCTTAAAGCCTATTTAGCCGACCTCGGCATCCCCTATTTTTATCAGGAACAGGCTATTTTAGAACAAGCGGAAGAAGCCATGGATGGTGATTCATTTTGTTCTTTTTGCTCTCGAATGAAGCGTGGCATATTATATTCCACGTTGAGAAACGAAGGTTATAATGTGCTAGCTCTGGCACAACACCTCGATGATTTAGCTGAAAGTTTTTTAATGTCAGCATTTCATAATGGCAAATTACAGACAATGAAAGCCAACTATTTAATTCAATCAGGAGATATCAGAGTTATTCGACCACTGGTTTATGCCCGTGAAGCATTAACAACCGCTTATGCAAAAGAAGCTCAATTACCCGTTATTCCTGATAGCTGCCCAGCTTGCTTCAGCATGCCAACCCAAAGAGATCATATGAAACAATTGTTAAGCCAGGAAGAAGCGCATAATGCATCACTGTTTAATAATTTACTGACCACCTTGAAACCGCTGATGGCCATTGATAATGCCTCACACGATGACAAGCCTTAAAAGCAATGCATAAATTTTTAATTAGCATGACCTTACATTTTTTTGCCTTGATGCCTCTGAGATTGAATCACCTTCTCGGTTCATGGATTGGCTTAATTTTTTATTACCTCAAGGGTAAAACCTGGCGTATTTCTAAAATCAATATACAACACTGTTTTCCTGAAAAGAACGCTCAAGAACAAGAAATCATTTTAAAAGACAGTTTAATTGAGTTAGGCAAACAATTGACAGAAATGGGGCCTATGTGGCTATGGTCTTCAGAAAAAACACTGTCACTGCTGACACAAGTCTCTGGAAAAGAATACATGGATGCCGCTATGCAATCTGATAAAGGTGTTTTCTTGCTCACGCCTCATTTAGGTTGCTGGGAAATTGCTGGCCTTTATCTTGGGGCAAACATCCCTGTCACCATTCTTTATTCTCGACCTAAAATTAAAGCCTTTGATGACATTGTACGTCAATCACGCATTCGTTCTGGGGCCACACTGGTTGCAGCGGACTCATCAGGCGTTAAAAGTATTATCAAAACACTTCGCCAAGGCAAAGGGACAGGCATTTTACCCGATCAGAACCCTGACGATCTAAACAGTGGCGTATTTGCTCCCTTTTTTGGCATACCAACATTAACCATGACCTTTATCTCTAAATTAGCCAGTAAAACAGGTGCCTCCATTGTTATTGGCTATGCTGAGCGCTTACCGAAAGGAAAAGGTTACCACCTGCACATCAGACAGGCTGATCCTGAGATATCCAGCTCTGATCCTCTCGTCTCCGCAACAGCTTTAAACAAGACTGTTGAAGATTATATTCGAGAAGTCCCTGCACAATATCAATGGAGTTATAAACGTTTTAAAAAACGTCCTGAGGGAGAAGAAAAAATTTATTGAGCTTTAAGCAATTACTCTAAATACCTATTTCCTAAAGAGACACACTGAGTATCAGAATGAGTTATTGCTTGTTGGGCGATTTGACGAAGTCCGAGCACAACAAGCAATAACTCATTCTGATACGGCTTTTAAGTGACTCATATTAAATAAAGAATCACCACAGTGGGGCAGCTATTTAGTTTAAAACAACTTTAGTTTAAAGCAGTGTTTGTTTAAAATAGTGCCTCTTCATATTGTTGAACCCCATTGAGCAAAAGTGTTTTAATCACTGCATGACCGCTTTTATCAAGAGCAATTTCTAATGTAACTTTATCCCCTGGCTCTGGTCGTTCCAGTTTAAGGCCATCACCTTCTGGTACAAAGTAATTCTCAATACCATAACTGACACGCAAACTGGTTACTGAGTTATTCACTTTTTTGCCTCTCTTCCATTGACGTTGCGAGACACGCTTTACCACACCTTGTATCAGCGCAAAATTTTCACCATCATATTTTTCAGGTATTTTGTCGTATTGCAAATAAATGGCCTTGGCATGCCAATATTGATTGGATTTTTGAAGAACAACATAAACTGTTTCATTGGTTTTGAAAATTCGCTCACCTGATAACTCATCTAACTGCAACTCATTAATTTCATAACTGAGACGAACATAATCACCTCGAAATAGTGAGCGAGGGTCAATGGGTTTTGTTTCTAAAACAACAACCGTATCAGATGATAGAATAAGTTGTCGGTTGGCAATCATCGCCATTAACAATAAAGTTTGGATGAATAAAATAAGTAATATTTTAGGCCAGACTGAACGATATGATTTATTATTCATAACCCATACCATCATTACCTTTCGGTTGATTCTTTGAAAAACTCAAATTCAACTGCCGCCTTTTCTTTTCAAGCCAATAGCCACCAAAAATTAAGACTAAACCTCCTACAATAAAAAATAAGGAACGATCCATCAAGTTCCAGAAAGTATCAAAGTAACGACTCATTAAAGTAATTGTAAAAATAACAAATGCAGTATTCACATAAAAATGATTTTGCTCAGCTAGCCCTGAACAAATAAGCCCTATCACTAAAGAAAACAATAATAAGTTAACAATAATAACGGTGACATTATCATATTGAACAAGGAAACTTTGATAAAAATAGATATTGCTTAATAGGCTTATAAATAAGATAGATAGCCATAATAGCCCTAACCTTTTGTAGATAGGAATTGGCTTTATCATTTGTTTAAAATGATAAAAAAACAACCCCGTTATTACTAGCATCAAAGATAAATGGATAAACAACCAACTCAGTTGGGCACTTGTACTTTCAGTATTACTGGAGTGAGATAACTGAGGATATAAATCCAGAGACGGAAAACTTAAAATATAAAGAAAGATCAGTGCAAAAATAAAAGCATAGCGTGAGAGGCATTCAAAAAAGTAGTGATCGATTTGCTTTATACTTATCATTCGAGCAGACATAAACAGAGCCAGACCAATTAATAAATAGACTTGTATTATACAACCATCTGTAGCATAACGAGTAAACTCCTCATAGTTAAATAACAACCAAATGAATAATGTAATAATGATAATATGGCTTGCCAAATGAGCTCTTTGGCGTATTGCAATAAAAGTACTGACACACAAGAAAATGAGCCAGGGCCAATGAATTTGTCTAAAATCAAATGTTTCCATTCCAGTCCAAAGCAAAGCTAATAAACTTGCTGCAATTAACACAGCTTCAGAACGCATAATAATGGTTGTAATTAAAGCCCCTGTGACCCATAAAAAAATACCATTGGGGTAGTGACTGTCAATATGATAAATTTGCGCAATAAGCATAATGTTATTACCAAATAATAAAACCCCCAATAATAGAAAGGCTTGACCTAATGCAGGATACTTTGGCCCAGGTAAATGATGAGACTCTTGGCCAGTGGAAAGTGCCCAGCCTGCGGCCCAATAGGCTCCTGTCATTGAAGAAAATAATAAACTCAATTTAAAGAGCTTACTCATGCCTTGCCAGTTAGCAGCAAAAAAACTAATGGCTCCTGCAGATAATAGCATGACGCCCATAATAGCCAGAATCAGACTTAACTTGTGAGAATTTGATTTATCCTCACCCTGAAAATCAATTAAAGCATCATTTAATATATTTTTTACGGACGTTTCATTCACCCAGCCTTGAGCTTGCCAATGAGATAATTTTTCCTGTAATTGTTTATAAAATATTTTATGAGATGATTTTTTGTTCATTTCGGCTTTAGAGAGTCATTTTTCGTTTAGTTAAAGTGGTCTATCTTCCGATAACCTATCGATTCAGTTAAATGGTGCAGCTGAATGTGTTCACTATTTTCTAAATCAGCAATGGTTCGAGCCAGTTTAAGTATTCGATGGTAAGCTCTGGCTGACAGTTTCATTTTATTCATGGTTTTTTCCAGTACTTTCTGATTCTCTTCTGACAAATGACAATCTTCTTCAATTTCTTTGGTTGTCAATTGCGCATTGCAATGATGTCGCCTGAGTTTTTGCTGTTTTTGTGCCTGGATAACCCGTTTTTTGACATCAAAACTATTTTCTATCGACTCGCTCTTCTGTTGTAATTCTTGATGTGACAGCGCAGGAACCTCAATGTGCATATCAATGCGATCTAAAAAAGGACCTGACAGTTTATTTTGATATCGTTGCACTTGCTCACTGGTACAGCGGCAAGTATTCTGACTATCGCCCCAATATCCACACGGGCAAGGATTCATCGCCGCGATCAACTGGAAAGACGCTGGAAACTCGGCTTTTTTAGCAGCACGTGAAATCGCAATCCTTCCTGATTCTAACGGTTCTCTTAAAACTTCCAAAACCTTTTGAGAAAACTCAGGTAATTCATCCATAAAAAGGACACCATGATGAGCTAAACTAATTTCACCTGGTTTTGGATAACTGCCACCGCCAACCAATGCCACACCTGATGCCGTGTGATGCGGCACTCGAAAACCACGAACAGCCCAATTATCTAAGCTGACCTGTTCACCGCAAACCGAACGAATTGCAGCGACCTCTTCCGCTTCATCATCAGACATATTCGGTAAAATTGTGACCAAACGACTGGCCAGCATGGTTTTTCCTGTCCCTGGAGGCCCCTTCATCAATAAACTGTGCTGACCTGCAGCTGCAATTTCCAATGCTCTTTTCGCACTTTGCTGGCCACAAATATCAGACAAACAGGTTGAATAATATTCCTCTTCATACCGTTTATTATTGGCTGGCTGTTCAAGCGCCATTTCACCTTTTAAAAAAGCACATACATCCAATAAATGTTTGGCTGTATAGACAGTCAATCCTTCAATCAGTGAGGCTTCTATACCATTTCTTTCTGGTACAATGAGTATTCTATTATTTTTATTTGCCTGAATAGCGATAGGAATAATGCCATCCACTGCACGTAATTCCCCACTGAGTGCAAGCTCACCAACAAATTCGTATTGACCAACAGGGTTGTGTTGTTCAACATCTTTCTTTTTGAGCAAAGAAGTTATTTCTAATTGCTTAGATGAAAGAAGTATTCCTAAAGCAATGGCTAAATCAAAACGTCCACCTTCCTTAGGTAGATCAGCTGGTGCTAAATTGATTGTGATCCGACGCACAGGAAATTCAAAGCGGCTATTAATTATCGCCCCTCTGACACGATCCTTACTTTCTTTAACGGCTGTTTCAGGAAGGCCAACAATACTTAAACTGGGCAAACCATTGGTTAATAAGACTTCAACCGTAACCAGTGGTGCTTCCAGCCCACCTGCTCGACTATAAACAATCGACAATGACATATTAAATTCCTTTTTTCTCTCCTGAACTTTTTTCTCACCTGGCACTGTTTCTCACCTGACAATGTTCAATGGTGAGACATTCGTACTAGAGAGCATCCTTTTATTCGAATTATATCTGATAAATTTCTGTTTCGTTGTCAGGATAAACTGTCATTGAGCATATTTTTACTTATTCCAGAGCCTGGAATATTTATTGTTTCCACAGTCCTTAAGCTTTCTCATGCGCCAAAAAGTCTGATAATTCATTCATTGTTTGTGATAAAGCACTTTCTAAATTAGTCATCAGTTCCACAGAATTGATATCACGGGAAAGTAGGCCATCTTTCAAAGCATGTTCAAGTTGTTCTGCTTCAAGCGCTACAAACTCAATACTCAATGAACGTGATGCGCCTTTTATTTTATGAGCAAGCTCTGATACGTGTTGATATTCCTTGTCATCATAAGCCTCTTGTATCAATTTAAAATGTTCACTATAAGTATCATAATATTTTTCTAGTAATTTTTTTAATAAATTTTCATTGTTATTGAGCCTTTGCATCACTTCATCTAATGACATAATAGATAAACGGCTAAAAGCTGTTTCTTCTACTTGAATTGTTTCTATGTCTGTTTGCTGTGAAGAATAGTTAACCAAGGAATCCGCTGCATCCAAAGCAGTCTGCATTTTACTCTCTTGCGATTGATAGGATGAATAAGAAGCTTCAGCTGCTTCTAATAAAGACCCGTTATCTGTTTCAGCAAATGATAAAGAACTGGACTGATCTCTAAGTTTTAAAATGTCTTGTAAACCAAGCCATTGGTTCAGCGCTTTATTGAGTGCATCCATTTGAATTGGCTTAGTTAAATAATCATCCATACCCGCATCAAATGCTGCTTCACGTGCTTCTTGCTCAACATGAGCACTGAGGGCGAGAATAGGAGCAGATACATTCATTGCTCTAAGTCTCTCGCTGGTCGTATATCCATCCATAACAGGCATTTGAATGTCCATTAAAATCAGATCAAAATAATTTAGTCCCTTATTTTTTACAACTTCAAGAGTATTTATACCACTTTGGGATATATCAACATTAAAGCCTAAATTTTCCAATAAGCCACTGATAACATCCAGATTAACTGGATCATCATCAGTCACCAAAATTTTATAGTAGCTATTATCTCTTTCTTCAAACAGTTGAACTTCACGAGATAATTCATGGAGCTTTTTATTACCCGTTAGTTCGTCAGGTGTTACTTTCTTTAAATCTAAAACAAAAAAGAAACGGCTGCCTGCACCTTCGGCACTCTGCACCTGAATTTCACCGCCCATTAAACGAGTGATGTTTTGAGAAATAGCCAATCCCAATCCTGTTCCACCAAATTCACGAGTGATTGAGCTGTCGGCTTGATGAAATACAGAGAATAATTCAGTGATTGCTTTTTCTTTTATTCCAATACCTGTATCCATAACAGAAAAGCAAAAACTGATGATATTTTCTGTTTCATCTAATTGTTCAAGACTGAGTGTTACTTTTCCATTATCAGTAAATTTAATGGCATTGGATAATAAATTATTCAAGACTTGCTTCAAACGAAAAGGATCACCAATCACATATTCAGAGGTATTTGAGTCAATAACCAGACTTAATTCAAGCTCTTTATTCTTCGCCTCATTAAAAAATGTTTCTTTCACATCTTCTAGTATTTGCTCTGGCAAAAAGAAAATTTCTTCCAATTTAAGTTTATTCGCCTCAATTTTTGAAAAATCCAGGATATCATTAATGATCTTTAGCAATAACGTACTGGAATTTAAAATCATATCCGCATAACGCTTTTGTTTTTCTTCCAGCTCACTGGTTAATAAAAGTTCAGTCATACCAATCACCGCATTCATGGGTGTTCTAATCTCATGACTCATCGTTGCAAGGAATTCACTCTTGGCTTTGCTTGCCTTCTCAGCTTGAGCAGTTCTTTGCTTTACTAAGCCTTCCAAATGCTCTTGATGTTCATTCAGTTCAATATCTCTCAATTGAATCTGTGCCAGCATTTCATTAAAACAAAGTCCAAGCTTGGCTAATTCATCTTCACCTTCAACTCGAACTCTTAATGAGTAATCCTCATCTTTAGAGACTCTTGTGCTGATTTTCATTAATTTTTCAATGGGTTCAGTAATCATCACCTGGAGCTTTTGCCAAATAAGAAAACTCAGCAGGTTAATTAAAACAAAGACAATGGCAGCAGCAAATATCACCCAGAGAGTATGTATATAGAATTGATTAAGTGATACAACAAGAACAATACTACCCACATATTCATTTTCTACATGAATTGAACGAATGATGCGAATATAGCTATAATCATATCGCAGGATAGGCTTTTCAGATTGTTCAACTTTAGAAATGATATTTTTATTTAATTTTGGAATAGTAAGATGATTCTCCTTGCCAATATGATAATCAGCAAGCAGTTGGTTCTCTTCATTGTAAACAAAAACAGCCTCAACGTCAGGATTGATGACAAAGGCATTTAATGCTCTTGATATATAATTTTTATCTTCAAAGGTAATAGCACTTCGAACATTTAAGCCTATACTTTCAGCAAGTACAGAATGATGTCGACTCAATGCATGCCAATTGAAATAAACTTCAAAGATAATAAAGATAAGACATCCCAGGGCCACAGCAATAGAAGATGCCAACAACGTCATAAGTGATAATTTCTTTTTTATGGAATGCTGATGAAAAAAATTCATGGTTTTTCTCTTTGTGCATCAATTCCTTGGTTTTCAACTAAAATACCAAGTTTTAGTAATTCCGAACCGATGTTGATTCCCAACTTTTCAGATGCAATTTTATTCACTTCAAAGCGAAGCCTTAATTTCTCACGTTTCAAACGAAAAATTATTTTATTCTCTAATGAGGTTTTATTACCATTATTCCAGAGTTCATCTGCACGCTCATCGATATCATCACCACTTAAATCAGTAATTGTGATTTTCTGGTATAAATTTTTACTGTCATTGTATTCTATAAAGAGTGGTAGAGTGTCTGCTGGAATCAATAGGACTTTACAAGGCTCATTGACCATTAACTCATGAACAATTTTAATCTGAATTGGCCTATTGTCTATCTTTTTATCCAAAATAGTGGCTACAGACTCTTTAAGAAAATTATATTGATAAAAGCAAACAACAATTTCATTTTCTGCATCATTTTTGGTACTGCCTGGCCACTCAACAAAGCGAGCTAAGTTAAGGATAAAGGCTGCTTTTACTTTCAATTGTTCATCAGTGCTAGAATTCTTATTATTATGTAATGCATAAGAATGCGAAAATAATACTAAAAAGAGTAATAGACTCAAAATGACGAAATGTTTACCTCCTGATAAAAAACGAATAAGGATACTATTTTGTCTATTTAATAACAAACCCTTGATATTAATCCATGCAGGACTAAATAGTAGTGATCTGTTGACTAATATTTTAAATAAAGAATAAAGATTATGAAAATGCAAAATAACGATCCTTAAAAGCGATAGGTATAAGTTAGTTTGCCCCAGAATTCTCTCTCTGTTCTCTCGTTATTATAACGATCATCAAAATCACCTGCAGGATCAAAAATCGCCTCATCAGTCAGATTTTTTACACCCACCTGGTAAGAAATATTCTTAAAAAGTTGACCGTGAGCATGAATATTTAAGGTCGTAAATTGATCGGAATCATCATCAGTGTATTTTTGATCATTGGTATCTTTTCGGTCACTATTATAAAAAACAGACAGAACCACGTGATGTGATTGATACCATTGATAGTCACTTAAAAAACTGGCGGTCCATTCTGCCAAATAAGGTAAATCACCTTCCGTTGATTCTTTACCATTTAACCATCCTACTGTTGCCCGAAAATTAAGCTGACTTGAAAAATGGTATTCTGAGAGCATCTCAACGCCATACATACGCCAGGTATTATCACTATTCACAAAGTATTCATCTTTGTTATCAGGCGTTGGAACCTCATGTAAGTAGTCATCAAACTCATTATAAAAAGTAGTGATGCCAATATTAGCATTCTGCCATTGATAACTGTATCCCAACTCTACTGTTTCCATTTTTTCTGTTTCAGGGCGCTCAGGAACAAAGGTGGTATCTTCCAGTACTTTCAGATATTCCCGATAGGTTGGTTTTCTGACCGCAGTTCCCCAAAGCATTTTAAAGGTCTGTTGATCCGTAGGCGTATAAACCATCGCTAGACGATAATTACTATCAT
>JADGEK010000020.1:51432-57010 GCA_016744395.1 Gammaproteobacteria bacterium
TTATATTGCTCATCCAGAGGCTGAGAAACGCTCTTCCCCACAAAGCTGGCTCTGTCTTTATCAAAGGGTGCATCCTGATCAAGGTAGCTGAGAAACCCCTGTAATTTTTCACTATTATAAAAAACCGTGGTTTTTGCGCGACTGTGGTTGCCAAGTTCAAACCCCGTTTCAACATAGGCTTTATCTGCTTTTTCTTCACTTGTTTCTTGACCAACAAATTCCCGTGTCGTCACCGAAATCACACCAGCAAAGGCATTTGCTCCATAGAGTGATGAAGCAGGTCCAATAATAACTTCTACTTTGCCAATTTTTTCTAATGCCAGATTTTCACCTGCTGAAAAATGTCCATAGTAAACATGCTGGATTGGAACACCATCAATTATGAGTTTCATCTTATTATTATAGCGATCAATCATACCTCGTGACCAAATAGAATTATGGCGTTTGCGGTATTGATTTAATTGAAAACCAGGCACATAGCCTAAGAGTTCATCAAGGCGTCTCACACCAAGACGCTCAAAATCATTACGATTAAAACTATAAACAGTACCAGGTGCTTTTTTTAATTCCGTTGGTAATAAGGATGCCGCAGTAAAAATCTCCAGTGACATTAACTGTTGAAGACTCATTTCTGTGTAATCCTCAACGTGATCGGTTGCGGAGTGAGAGATGAAAGGAATGGACAATAAAAGCGAGCCGCACGTTTTCAGCAGACTTTTAAAATACATATTTTATACCTATTGAATTAAGATTTTTGTCAAAAGGCCTATCCCAAATTTGGTCAGACGGTTAAAATAAATTTAGTTTAGGTCCAGTTTTGTTTCAAGTTCAACCAGTTTTTTTTCCAATAACTCTAATTTAATACGGGTTTTCTGAAGTACTGCAGATTGTACTTCAAAATCTTCCCTGGTCACCAAATCCAATTTATCAAAAGCATTATGTAAAGTATTTCGGATAGACTGTTCCAGTTCCTGCTTCATACCAGATGGAACTGGAGGAAGGGTTTTACTAATTTTATTGGCTAAATCATCAAAAAATTGCGTATTCATTGTAAAAGCTCTCTAAAAATTCCTACAGACTTGTAACGAGTCCGAGTTTAAGATTGATAACAAACACGCATTCTACCATTTTTTCAATTATGACCCAATCAATTGACTCAATTCAGTCTTCGAGCTGAACTGTAACCGTTCAAGTTTCTGCGCCCCTATCAATTACGCACCAGTTCAGTGCACCATTTTTGTGCAATACTTCTTATAATCCCATTGTGGTGCATTATTCACATCTCTTCGAATCATTTATAGGCCTAAGTAATTGTAACACAATACTTTTTACCTGATGGCACAATACCTGCTTATTACCATGTAAGCATTTAAAATCAATTATTATCGAATTTGGAGTAAAACAAATGAAGCTCGTTACAGCTATTGTTAAACCTTTTAAATTGGATGATGTTCGTGAAGCATTATCTGATATTGGCATTCATGGTATGACAGTGACCGAAGTGAAAGGCTTTGGACGTCAAAAAGGTCATACTGAACTTTACCGCGGTGCAGAATACGTCGTCGACTTTTTACCTAAAGTAAAAGTTGAAATCGCGGTTGATTCTGAAGTACTTGATCAAGTCATTGAAGCAATTCGCAGTGCTGCTCACACAGGCAAGATTGGTGATGGCAAGATTTTTGTTGCTCCTATTGAGCAAACCATTCGTATTCGTACATCTGAATCAGGAAAAGATGCTTTATAAGCTGTCTTTCTAAGTACTTTTTTAAGGAGAACACCGTGGACAACTCTGTTTTACAAAATGTTTACCATTTGCAATATGCACTGGATACTTTTTACTTTTTAATGTGTGGTGCATTAGTGATGTGGATGGCTGCTGGCTTTTCAATGCTGGAAGCTGGTCTGGTCAGAACTAAAAATACTGCCGAAATCTTAACTAAAAACGTCGCCCTTTTTGCAATTTCATGCATCATGTATCTGATTGTCGGTTATGAAATTATGTATGGTGGCAGCTATTTCCTAAGCGGTTTGGTTGTCGGTGATGGTTATGTTGAAGGCAAGCTTGCAGAACTTGCTGGTCGTGAAGATGGTTTTGGCGGTGGTGCTGTCTATTCAGGCGCTTCTGACTTTTTCTTCCAGGTTGTATTTGTTGCAACAGCAATGTCAATTGTATCAGGTGCAGTTGCTGAACGTATGAAACTGTGGGCCTTCTTATTATTTGCTGTTGTTATGACAGGCTTTATCTATCCAATGGAGGGTGCATGGACTTGGAATAATAGTGACGGTGCAAACTCTGTGTTTGGTTTATACAACTTGGGCACCTTAGGATTTTCTGATTTCGCTGGCTCTGGTATCGTTCATATGGCAGGTGCTTCAGCTGCATTAGCAGGTGTTCTTTTATTAGGAGCTCGTAAAGGCAAATATGGTAAAAATGGTGAAATCAAAGCAATTCCAGGTGCCAACCTGCCTTTAGCAACACTTGGCACATTTATTTTATGGATGGGCTGGTTTGGTTTTAATGGCGGTTCCGTCTTAAAGTTAGGTGATATTGCCAATGCAAACTCAGTTGCGATGGTTTTCTTGAATACCAATGCTGCAGCGGCAGGTGGTGCAATTGCAGCTTTAATCATTGCTCGTATCCTATATGGTAAAGCGGATTTAACCATGCTATTAAACGGTGCTTTAGCGGGCTTAGTTGCAATTACAGCAGAACCTTCCACGCCCAGTCCTCTAGTCGCTACTTTATTTGGTGCAATGGGCGGTGTTCTGGTTGTCTTTAGTATCCTGACATTGGACAAACTGAGAATCGATGATCCAGTTGGTGCAATCTCTGTTCACGGTGTTGTTGGTTTCCTTGGTCTGATGCTAGTACCTTTAACAAATGGCGATGCAAGCTTTTCTGCTCAGTTAATCGGTGCTGCAACGATTTTTGTCTGGGTATTCTCAACAAGTCTTCTTGCATGGTTCATCATCAAGATGATTATGGGCATCCGTGTCAGCGAAGAAGAAGAGTATCAGGGCGTTGACCTTTCTGAATGTGGAATGGAAGCTTACCCTGAGTTTACTAACAAATAAGTAAACAAGCTGTCAATTATTATGTTGCCACCTTCTCTTTGAGTAGAGAGTAGACGCGCACATAATAATTGACCAGTAGAGTATATGAAAAAAACATCCCACGGGATGTTTTTTTTTGCCTGACGTCTACCCACATTTGCTTAAGAAAGCGACATAGAACACACAAAAACAAAAAATAATAAATTAAAATCGATTATTATTCACTTTTACCTTTTTATTAGATAAAAACGACTATAATTAGAACTTGAGGAAATTAATTTCCGTGCAAGTTATTATCCAGTGATAAAAAAATAATATCGTCTTCCGAGGACTTACAATGAAATCCCTTACTGAGCAAATAGCCAGCCTTTCTCTGATAATTGTCTTGAGCTTTCTTTTTACCCATTCAGCTCTTGCAGAAAAAGCGACGGATATTTACAAATGGGTTGATAAAGACGGCCGCGTCCATTATGCCGCCAGACCTGGTGACAACACTGCAAAAAAATTGCACCTCGGCAGCAATATATTCCACGATCAGGAAAAACAGAAACAAATCACGGGCGCCAGAAAACAAGAAGAAGAACGCGCAAAACTCTGCAAGGATTCAAAAGAGACTCTGGAAAAATATAAAAAAGCACCCTTCTTATACCGCTATGATGAAGAAACCAAACAAAAGGTTCGTCTGAATGAAGAAGAAGGTAAAGAGACTTTTTTGCAGGCTGAAAAAGACATTAGCTATTGGTGTAACCCGCCCAAAAGTGAAAAATAAACTAAAACAGCAGACTGCTGTCCAAGAAATCAGATAAAACATTTTAAATTTAATTGAGACTCTTCTATGCATAAAATAACGCTTAAAACATCAAAGATATTAGGCACAAGCATTTTGTTATCCAGCTTATTCCTGGGTGCTTGTACTACCATTGATCCCTATACACGTGAAGAAAAAACCAGTAATGCCGTTAAAGGTGCTGGAATTGGTGCTCTCAGTGGTGCGGTTATTGGTGTGCTAGCAGGAGACAATAGAAAATCAGCACTGATTGGTGCAGGTGTTGGTGCACTCGCAGGTGGTGGTATTGGCTACTATATGGATGTTCAGGAAGCAAAATTACGACAAGAGCTTGAAGCAACAGGTGTCAGCGTAACAAGATACGGCGACTCAATTATCTTGAACATGCCAGGGAATGTTACTTTTGACACCGCTTCCAGTAATATCTCAGCCAATTTTTATCGTGTTCTAAGTTCTGTTGCAAAAGTCATCAATGAATATGAAAAGACCTATGTTGATATCTATGGCCATACTGACAGTGTTGGCCAGTCATCTTATAACATGACCTTATCTCAACAAAGAGCAGACTCCGTCTCTCAATATTTACAAACCCAGCAGGTGCTACCACAAAGAATTGTCACCAGAGGCATTGGAGAAGCTCACCCTGTTGCTTCAAATGATAATGCTCAAGGACGCGCTCAAAATCGTCGAGTTGAAATTAAACTGACACCGATTACTTAAACCCGTCATCAAACGTTAAAATCAAAAAACATATTCGGCAATCAGAGCTTCTGAGTTTTTTAATTTTAGACAACTATTCTGACGCTGGGAGATCCTGATACAGGGGATATCGGCTACTGACATCAATTCTATTTCCCTCTCTATAACACGCCACTTGAAAAATAAAGTTTAATCGCTAACACCAATAATAAAAGTGAGAAAACTTTACTCAGCATTTGCTTTGACAGTATATGCGATAGGTGCACACCATATCGGGCAGTCAGCATGGACACACTGATAATGGAAAAAAAAGCGGGCAGATAAATATAACCTATAAATAAAGGTAGTGTAGTAACATTTCCCAGCTGTTCAATTGGCTGAAACAGCGGGTGCTGCATACTACTCCAAAAAAAGCCCAGAGAGCCTGAAAGAGCAATAGGTAATCCCAACGCACTGGAAATGGCCACGGCCTTTTGTATGGTAATCTCTCCTCTGTTGAGAAATGGAACACTCATAGTGCCCCCGCCAATACCAACCAGAGATGAAATACTTCCAATCGCCATCGTGACTGCATTCATGCCTAACCAGCCTGGAAATGGGCGACGAGCATGGGGAGACCAACCAAACCACATTTTCAAACTCACTAGCAAAATAAAACTGGCAAAAACAATTAATAGAGGAGTTCTTGAAATGTAAGTTGCAATCCATGCCCCCCCAAAGGCTCCCAGAAAAAGACCTGGCAACAAGAGCCAAAAAAGCGACCACACGATGGCTTTCTTTTTTTGTTGCGAATAGATTGCGGATAAAGCAGTAAAAATAATGGTGGCCAATGACGTTGCAATTGCCACATGAGCCTGATGTTCATGAGGAATAATAATACTATTATTAACAGCAAGCATTTCAAAAACAATCAGGCTAAAGGGTACGATAATTAAGCCGCCGCCAATACCCAGTAAACCTGCAGCAATACCCGTAAACGCACCAATGCTCATAAAGCATATAATCTCAATGAACAGCATTTAATATCCTAAAAGAGCT
>JADGEK010000020.1:57110-60296 GCA_016744395.1 Gammaproteobacteria bacterium
TCTTCAACGTCAACGACTTTTACTTCCCGATCGGGTAACACAGTATAAAAATCAAATTGATGTTTTGGAGGGGATGATTTATTGGAGTCCTTTTTTTGAGTGGTTGTCACCTTATCAATCGAAGTCGCTTGCTCCTCCTCTGTTGGAATTTTATCCAGATAAATCAAAAAGCCAACAAAGGAAGCCACTAAAATACTGATCACTATCACTGATAGTGTTGAAGAACTTTGTTCCTGGTTTCGGGTTGCCCCTGTTTTTTTCTTACTGCGTGTTTTCTTAGCGGGCATTGCTTATTGATCCCTACAGAGGTACCAGCCTCTTAATAAAAATTCTCTTAAAAAAAGAGTCTCTATGCTTAAAGGAAAATCTTTTTACATTTCATCAGGTGCTGAAACACCCAAAAGTGCCAGACCGTTTTTAATCACCTGACGCGTAGCAACAATTAATACCAACCTCGCATTCCGTAGCTTCGCATCATCCACAATGAAATGATGCGCATTGTAATAAGTGTGCAGAGCATTTGCTAATTCACGTAAATAATGGGCGATTAAATGAGGCTCATGTTGTGTTGCTGCCACGTTGACGACTTCTGGGTATTTAGCCAGTTGTTGTAAAATTTCTTTTTCATGCGCTTCTGTTAGCAGAGATAAATTTTCCAGGCCATTCATTTGCTCAAAAGTCAGACTTTTTTCTTCTAATTGACGAAAGATACTGCAAATACGGGCATGGGCATATTGAATATAATAGACAGGATTTTCAGAAGACTTAGATTTAGCGAGATCCAAATCAAAATCCAGGTGTTGCTCACACTTACGCATCACATAAAAGAAACGGGCAGCATCCGAACCAACTTCTTCACGCAGTTCTCTTAAAGTGACAAATGAACCACTGCGTGTCGACATCTGTACTTTTTCACCACCACGATAGAGATTAGCAAATTGAACCAGCAGCACGTCCAATACTTCAGCATTATTACCTAAAGCGGTGAGTGCGGCTTTAACTCTCGGTACATAGCCATGGTGATCGGAACCCCAAACATCAATAATTTGATCATAACCCCGATCAAATTTATCCATATGATAAGCAATATCTGAAGCAAAATAAGTAGTTTGACCATTATCACGTTGTACGACACGATCTTTGTCATCACCAAAAGCGGTTGAACGAAACCATAGAGCACCTTTTTGCTCGTAGACATGATCACTTTCACGCAGGCGTTCGATGCCTTTATTAACCAGACCTTTATCCATTAATGAGCGCTCAGAATACCATTCATCATAATTGACGCCAAAACCAGATAGATCATCCCGAATATCATCCAGAATCGAATTAAGCGCTAACTCAAATACATAACGATAACGATTATCACCTAATAGATTTTTTGCTTTAATAATTAAGGCATCAATGTGAAGCTCTTTATCACCACCATCAGGTTCATCTGCAGGTAAGTCAGACATAACCTCTTGTGCTGTTGCAAGATAGGCATCACCATGTTCATTCGTAATTTCAGCCACCACATCATGAATGTAGTCACCTTTATAGGCATTGGCAGGAAAAACAATAGCCACCTGATGAGATTCTAAATAACGCAACCAGACTGAAGTGGCCAATATGTCCATCTGGCGACCCGCATCATTGACATAGTATTCATTATGGACTTTATATCCAATCGCTCTCAGTAAATTGGCCAGAGTTGCACCATAGGCAGCACCACGCCCATGGCCAACATGCAATGGACCTGTTGGGTTTGCAGAAACAAACTCAAGCTGAACGGACTTGCCAGCTCCTTTGTTGGAACTGCCATATTGATCATTTTGCTCAAGAACCGTATTGACCACATCTTGTATCGAATCACTGCTGACATAAAAATTAATAAAACCAGGCCCTGCAATTTCAACTTTTTCGATAAAATCACTGCCGGGTAAGGCATCTATAATTTGCGCAGCAATATCGCGAGGACTTTTTCGCGCAGGCTTCGCCAGCAGCATCGCGACATTGACAGCAAAATCCCCATGACTTTTATCTCGGGTGCGATCAATTTTAATGACAGGCATTTCAACGGCCAATGAGCCGTTATCAATAAGCGATTGTATGGCCTGGGAAATCAGTTGTTGCAGTGCGTCTTTCAAAATCAGTCTTCCAGTTCTATTTTAGGTCGTGAACTAACCATTTTAACCCAAGAAACTAAGGAGGAGCAATTATTAATTTTGAATGTTGAATTAAAATCAAAAGAAAATGATAGGAGTTTAATAAAGTTCCTGTGGATCAATATCAATTGACCAACGTACACGTTGTGCGGCCTTATTCACTTCAACATTCCAAACCAGATCACTTAAAATGCGGTGCAGTTCTTTTCTATGACGTGTTTGAATGAGTAATTGGCCTCTGAACTTGCCTGCTTTTTTCTCCATTGGCGCTGGAACGGGACCTAAAAGCTGTAAATCACTTTCAGTTTCTTTTCCTTCTGCCGTCTTGTGATGTTTGAGGGTGTTCATGACCTGAAAACAATATTCTAAAAAAGCCTGATAGTATTCAATTTTGTTGGATTCACATCGAATCAGTGCCTGATAAGCATAAGGAGGTAAGAGGATCTCTTTGCGTTCTGCCAATGCTTTTTGGGCAAAACCAGAATACCCCAGATTCAATAATGTATTAAGCATCTCATCTTCTGGATGGGCGGTTTGTAAAACCACCTGGCCTTTTTTTTCTTCCCGGCCTGCACGCCCTGAAACCTGAACAATTAATTGGGCCAATCGTTCAGGGGCTCTAAAGTCTATGGAATATAGTCCCTGATCAATATCGAGAATGGCGACTAAAGTGACATTAGGGAAATGGTGCCCTTTGGCCAGCATTTGGGTGCCAATTAAAATTTGTTGTCTACCCTCTCTGGCCAGTTCCAACATATTTTGCAAGGCACCTTTTCTTTGAGTCGTATCTTTATCAATGCGTATGACTTCAATGTCAGGAAAAATTTCCCTGACAATCTTTTCAACTCGTTCCGTCCCCATTCCAAGTTGAGATAAATCAGCATGACCACATTCTGGACATTGTGGCGGTAATGCTTGTTCAGTCAAACAGTGATGACATCGTAGGTGATTTCTTTGCTTATGATAAGTCAGCTTGGCATCACAACGATGACAATGGCTGATCCAACCGCATTTATTACACAATAAAACAGGTGAGTAA
>JADGEK010000107.1 GCA_016744395.1 Gammaproteobacteria bacterium
GGGAGTTCCCATGCGAAAGTAGGTCACTGCCAGGGTTAAACATGACTGGAGACAGTCGGGAAGAAGCCTCAGAGTCGAATGATTCTGGGGCTTTTTTTTGTCTGTAATTTAGATTTGGAATTTGTGTAGAGACAAGGCATGCCTTGTCTCTACCTTGTCATTCTATGATATATAAAAATAATTTTAGATTTTTTATAATTACTTCTAAAGTTTTTATAATTTAGGTCGCTAATAGATGTGACTAGTTATAAACTATAGCTTCTATTTACCATATTGAGAGGATAGTATGGATATTTCAGGTGTTTCAACAGGTGTTGTTGTTGATACTGCAGTTAAAAGTGCGGATGTTAATACAAATAATGAAGTTGAGAAAAATACTAAAAATGTACAATCACAGACTGATACTCAATCTTCTGATGCTGTACCACAACCTTCTGAAAATATCGGAAGTAATATAAACGTTTCTGTATAGCCTCTACTCTACTGGGCAGGTTATCGATAAGGAAAATCGCCATTATCTTTAAGGGGTAAAAAGTGCGAGGATTTCTGATGCCTTTTCTCTTTGGTCACCTTTACAGCTAATACTCCTTCTAACACTAAATTTATTCATCTGTGCACCCTTATAAATTTCTTCTGTAAATTCAGTCAAATGGTTTGATACTAATGTAGGTATTCCTTTTTGGGCGGTTGTTTTTGCTAATTCTGCCAGCTTTTCTTGTTCATTAAGTCCAAATTCCCCTTTATGATATTTAAAAGTGTGTTTACTGGCATTTTGTTGTACATAGGGTGGATCGCAATATATGACATCCCCCTCTCTTGCCTGTGAAAAAGTCTTCTCAAATCCCTGAGTTTTGAAAGAGGCATTTTTACTTTGTTCAATAAACTCATATATGTAATCTTCAGGAAAACGGACGCTTTTATATTTACCAAAAGGAACATTAAACCCTCCAGATGAGTTATATCGACACAGTCCGTTATAACCATGTTTATTTAAATATAAAAATAATGCAGCCCGAAGTTCAGTATTATCACTTTCATTAAAATCTTTCCTAAACTGGTAATATTTTTCAGGATCATTATTTTCACTTATAAAATACTCACTACAATAGTCAACAAAAGCTTTTTTATCATTTTTTAAGTGTTTGAATAAATTAATGACGTCTTTGTTTGTATCTGCTATTAAATTATCTTTATAATTTGTATTTAGAAAAACTGTTGCTGAACCTGAAAATGGCTCAATGAGTCGTTTACCGTCAGGTAACATTTCTTTGATTTTATCAATAATTTTCCTTTTACCACCTGCCCATTTTAAAAAGGGGACATATATTTTTTCTATTTCTTGTTTTTTAGCTTTCATGAAAAATTATAACTCTTTTATATAGACGGCAGAATTCCGTTGGTAATTATAGAGTGCCTGCTTTTCACTGGGTAGCTCTTTAAGTGTTTTTTTCGTAAAGCCATGATCGATAAACCAATGAGTAGCGTGTGTGGTCAATATAAAGACTTGTTCTAACTGGTTCTCTTTAGCTTCTTTACAAAGGTGGCTGAAGATTTTTTCTCCACGGCCTTGTGACTGATATTCTTCTGCTATTGCCATACAGGCTATTTCAGCTTGTTTTTTATTACTGTTCTTATAAAGTGCACCACAACCAATAATTTGATTTTCACGTTCTATGACATAAAAATTGTCTATTTCTGTTTCGAGTCTTTCACGTGAGCGCTTGACGAGTTGGCCTGATTCTTCTAAAGGTTTAATCAGTTCAATAATTCCATTGACATCTTCGATGCCAGCATTTCGAATGTCTTCTAAATGATCGGTACTGATGAGCGTGCCAATACCATCCTGGGTAAACAACTCCAGAAGAAGGGCACCGTCTTTATTTCGATCGATTATATGGATCCTGTCAACACCTGATGAACAAGCGTGTACTATTCTTTGATAATGTCGTTTGACATCATTTGCGATTTTATTTCTAGAATTGATAATGTTGTTTAATTCATTAACGGTTAAATCATGTAATAACTCGTTATTGGTGTTAAATATACCACTGCTGTCATCGATAAATATCAATTTGTCGGCATTTAAGTTGATAGAGCTTAATGTTGCAAGATCTTCACCATTGAGATTAAATATTTCCCCTGTTGTTGAGTAACCGACTGGAGATAATAGTACGACATCACCTGCATTCAGAGAATGCCTGATTGATTGAGTATCTATTTTTCTAATATTACCTGTATGCAAATAATCGATGCCATCAATAATACCCTTTGGTTTGGCTATGATATAGTTACTGGAAATGATGTTGATTTGTGAGCCAGCCATTGGTGTGTATTTAAGGCTGGTTGAAAACAGAGCTTCAATATTAAGGCGAATACAACCAGAAGCCTCCTTAATCACTTGCATGGTTTCGTTGTCTGTAACCCTGAGACCCTGTACATAATTTGACTTTATTCCCAGTGTTTTGAGTCTTTTTTCAATTTGTGAACGGGCACCATGGACGAGCACCAGTTTTACACCCAGGCTGTTAAGCAATGTAATATCATGGACTAATGATGGAAATTCATTATCTGCAAGGACATCACCACTAAAATAAATGACAAAAGTTTGATTGCGAAAGGCATTGATATAAGGAGCAGCATTACGAAATTGTTGAACAAAATCATTTTCAGTACTGATTGTATTTGAAGTGTTATTAGGTGGTTTTGTGTTAGAATCTGCCATGTCTTTCTCTTATAACTTAAAGTCATTATAACATTAACATTAAGATTATTTCATTTCCTAATCTATTGTAATTGGACTTTTTATTTTTTTAGCTCAAGGCTGTATATCGATACTATGTCGCTTTCTGTTCCCGATCTAATGGCTTTAATTGGCTATCTTCTTATTGTAATGGCCATTGGCCTTTATTTTTCCAAAAAAAATACTTCGACAGAGGAGTACTTTGTTGGAGGGCGTTCATTTTCAGGTTGGGTGATTGGGTTGAGTCTGGTTGGTACATCCATTAGTTCAATTACTTTTCTTGCTTATCCAGGTGATGCCTATAAGACAGCGTGGCTTCGTTATTTACCAAACTTAATGCTCCCTTTTGCAATTTTTGTTGCTGCATATGTGTTCCTCCCTTTTTTTCGACGTGGTAATACCATTACGGCCTATGAATACCTTGAAGATCGTTTCGGCCCCTCAATACGAGTTTATGGTGCGTTAACTTTCATTCTTGGTCAGTTGGTACGAATCAGTATTATTTTATATTTGCTGTCTTTATTGATTCATGAGTTGACTGGGCTTAGCTCTGAAATGTCTATTATTTTGGGTGGTTTGTTTGTGGCCATTTATACCATCGTGGGTGGTATTGATGCCGTTATTTGGACTGATGTTTTACAAACAATTGTTTTGATGCTGGGAGGCATTTTTTGTATTGTCATTATTATTGATACATTACCTGGTGGCCTGGAACAAATCATGAGTGTTGCCTATGAACATGGCAAATTAGCCTTTGCTGAGCTAAAGGAAGGGGAGCTTATTCCTGTTGAGTGGTCGTTTTCATTACAAGATAAAACAGGTTCGATGCTATTGTTAATGGGTTTAACTGCTTGGTTAACTGAGTACAGTGGTAATCAAAATACCGTGCAACGTTTTTGTGCATCCAAAAGCGATGCTGAGGCTCGTAAAGCAATGTATGTTTGCGCCTTTACCAGTCTTCCAATTTGGGCTTTTTATATGTTTTTAGGCACTGCATTGTACGTTTTCTTTCAGATCTTCCCAACAGATACCGCGACACAAATACTGGATGGGCAGCTAAAAGCTGAGCAAATCTTACCTTATTTTATTAACCATTATTTACCTTCAGGTATTGCTGGCATTGTCATTGCTGCGGCACTTGCGGCCGCTATGTCTTCTTTGGATTCAAGTATTAATGCCATTTCTACCGTTTCGATTGTTGATATTTATAAACGTTTTTCAAAAACAGAGAGAAGTGACGGCCATTATCTTTGGGTTGCAAAATTGATAGCAATGTTTGTGTCTGTTTTTATGATAATAGGTGCTATATTACTGATGAATGCAGAAACCAAAACTTTGCAGGATACAGCAACCATTCTTGTATCGATTGTCTCAGGTGGTGTCTTGGGTATTTATTTATTAGGCTTTTTTACCAATCAGGGTGATTCACGAGCAGTTTGGGTGGGTTTACTTCTGACTTCTTTGTTTACTATTTGGACAATTTTAGCGAAGAAGGAACTTTTGCCTAACGGTTGGGGCCTACCATTTGATTTATACTATACAGCCATTATCGGTAATTTATTAATGTTTTTAACTGGTTTTATTATGGCTCTATTTATCTTCCCCCGTCGCACTCTAGTGGGGGATCTTTCAGTATGGGGCAAGAAAAAATGAACCGCTTTTTTTACATAGTTCTATTTCTTTTTGTTTTATTCCCCTTGGAGTTGTTGGCTGATTCGTCTTCACACCTTGTCCCTAAGCCTGTTTTTTCAAGTGCAGTGATTAATTCACCAGCCTATCGTTTAGGTGTCCTGTATTGGTCTATGGATATTCCATGCCAGGTAGACATGCGTAACGGTCTGGAGACAGCAGTTGAAGCGTATAATCGCAATGCTGTTAGCAATAACCTCCGTCAAATTACATTGATTCCCCATGTGGCAGGCAATGGCGATGAGGGTATTGAACGTCAGATTATTCAAATGCATGAATTGGTTAAGGCACAAGTTGATTTAATCATTGTTCAGCCTACGGATAATGCCGCACTGTCAAAAGCCTTACAAGCTGCGAATAAAAATAGTATTCCTGTTATCGCTTATGATCAGTATATTACAGGTGGTAAACTGCACTCTTTTATTACGTCGGATAATTATCAGGCAGGCTATCTTGATGGTGAATACATTGCATCGAATTTTAAACCTAAAAAGACAATAAATATCATTCTTGTCGATTATCCTCATGTCTCATCTACGGTGTCTCGTGTTGATGGTTTTTTTGATGCACTTGATAAACATAAGCAATCCTATACTATTTTATCAACCTATGAGGCTGTAGAACCTGTCGGAGGTCAAAAGGCTGCCAGACAAATATTAAATGATTTTCCAGAGGCTGGATCAATTGATGTTATTTTTACTGTAAATGATGGTGGTGGACTGAGTATCGTTGAAGCGTTATTAGCGGCGAATCGTCATGAAATCATGGTGGCGACTGTCGATGGTGATCCTAAATCCATTGATTATTTACGACAGGGGGATGTTATTGTCATTGATTCGGCACAATTTTGTACGGCTATTGGCAAGGAAGCATTTTTAACTGCAAGTGATGTGTTAAATCAACGTAAGGTTGCAGGGCAAAAATTAATTCCTGTTTTTCCAATTACCCAGGAAACCATTCATCTTTATCCTGGATGGCAAGGTAATATTCCAGTGGAATTCACAAAACCATGGGATTCATTCGAGCCAATTTGGACGGGTGATATTGTTAGCAAAATAGTCGTTCCATAATGCCAAAAATGTCAAATACACTTCCTTCCATTGATAGAATTGATTCAAAACTAATTTGGTCTTTTAGTTTCCTGGTGCTTGTGATCATTGCGGTTTTTACTTCCTTTGCGGGCTTGTATTTTCAAAATGTGATGGAAAAAGAAGAGCAACGCCTGGCATTACTATCGAGTCATCTTTTAAACACCTCCATCACTCGTACCAGCTTTTCGGGTAAGTATCACACTCGTTTGTTGATCGAGGAAATTGCCAATTCTTTTGATGACATCAACTATATTGAAATTATTGATACCAATGGTATGGTCATTGGTCATAGCGACAGTTCAAAAAATGGTAGCAAAGTTGATGTGAGTATGGCACTTCCAATTCTTAATGAAGAGAAGTCCTTCCTGATTGAAAAACTCACGGACAATGTTGAGGCAATTGAAATTCTATTGCCTTATCGAAGTGGTTACCAAAATGAGCTAGTCGGTTTTGTCAGAATGTTAATTTCAACTCAGACAATCGATAATGATCTTTATAATGGCTTGATTTATCTGATGATACTGGTCCTTTCTTTGCTAGTAATTTCTTTATTTTTTGTCAGTAAACTCAGTCATTATTTTGCCAAGCCCGTATTTTTTATGGCTGATATTCTCAAAGGTATTTTAGAACATTCACCTGTTTTAATTGCAATTCAAGATAAAGATGGCCACTTATTTCAAAATAGCCGAAGCTATCAATATTATTTCCCTGATTCAAATAATGATCATGATATGAGTAGAAATTTTTCTCAGATCCTGAATTTGGCTGGTGCGGATATCAAACAATTTAGTGAGATGACTGAAAATTTATTTGAGGTCTCTATTCATGATGAAGCAAAGACTCTGCGTGCCTTACATTTTCCAATTGCTCTTGATTCTCACGGAATGCCGAGTCTGATTTGTTGTATTGCTGAAGATGTGACAGAGAAACGTCGGGTTGAACAAAAACTTGAATCCAGTGAAAAACAAATGCAGATGGTCTTGCAAGGGGCTTCTTTAGGCTTTTGGGACTGGGATTTTCAAACTGGGGCACATGATGTTGATTTGATTTGGCAAAAGCAGCTCGGCATTAGTGAGTCTGAACTTGAATACACCTTAAATGACTGGTATGAACGCATTCATCCAGACGACAAGATTATGACTATGGAAATTGTTCATGAGTCTATTGCTAATAATAAATCCTATGCTGCTGAATTTCGAATGAAACATTCATCAGGTCATTGGGTTTGGATCCAGGGGTCTGGGGCAGTCGTTGAGTGGGATGAAAAAGGTAAGCCTTTACGCCTTTGTGGTACACATCAGGATATCAGCCATCGAAAGCGCAGCGAAGAAGATTTGTTGTTTTTGGCCAATTACGATCATTTGACTCACCTTCCTAATCGCAATCTGTTAAAGGAAGACATTAAACTTTTGTTGAGTCAAAAGTGCCATTCGAATAATCAGCTGGCCCTGTTTTTTATTGACCTGGATAATTTCAAGATGGTCAATGATACCTATGGTCATGATTTTGGCGATCTGCTACTCATTAATGTGGTGGGAAGAATTAAGCAAGTTATTCGTGATGAAGATGTTTTTTCCCGTTTTGGTGGTGATGAATTTGTACTGGTGATTAATGATGCCGATGACCTGGATTCATTGTCAGTCGTTGCACAAAAAATTGTTGAAATAATGAAAGAACCCATTATTTTGAAAAGGCATGCCATTTATTCCAGTGTGAGTATTGGTATCAGTGTTTTTCCTCATGATGGTGATGATTTTAACCTGCTCCTGAGAAATGCTGATACCGCCATGTACAAAGCTAAGGACGCTGGACGAAATCAATTTTGCTTTTATACTTCACAAATGAATGATGAAATTCAACTGCATATTGATATCGCTTCAAGGTTGCAGAAGGCGTTGGAAAATAATGAGATCAATAATGAATTATTCATGGTTTATCAGCCACAGGTTGATGTTCAGACAGGTAAAATAAGCACTTGTGAAGCACTTCTACGTTGGAAAGATCTCGATAAAGGCTTTATTTCTCCCACAGTGTTTATACCAATCGCAGAAAAATCTAATTTGATTATTACTTTAGGTGATTGGGTTTTTGAACAGGTTTGTAAACAGCGTGAGCAGTGGAGAAAGCTTGGAGTTGAAGATTTACGAATTGATGTTAATCTTTCGAGTCGACAATTTTCTGATACGGATGTGGTTAACAAAATACTGATAGTCATGAATAAATATCAATTAAAAGCCTGTGATGTTGGTTTAGAATTGACTGAAAGTGCACTCATTGATGGCAATGAACACACCACTTCATCAATTTATGAGTTGAGAAAAATGGGCTTTGAAATTGCACTGGATGATTTTGGTACGGGCTACTCATCCTTAAGTTATATTAAGAGATTCCCTATTAGCAGTATTAAAATTGATCGGGCCTTTATCATTGATGCACCAGATAAAAAGGATGACTCTGCCATTGTTCGAGCTATTATTGCAATGGCTGAAGCTTTAGATCTGAAAGTCATTGCTGAAGGAGTTGAAACAGAGGCCCAGTCTCAATATGTCCTGCAAAGTGGCGGTCATATTATTCAGGGTTACTATTTTTATAAGCCGATGCCTGCAGATGAATTTTATCTGCAGATCCTTGCCCCATAGTCAAAAAATCACAGACTGGCTATGCTTGAAACTGATTAACTTATATAATGAACCATTGTTTTTTTTATTTTAGAATTACGCTTATAGAACTTCACCTATAGAACTTCAACTTTAGACTTTTTTTAAGGATTTTTTATGCCTGAATATCGCTCAAGAACAACCACTGCTGGCAGAAACATGGCAGGTGCGAGAGCACTTTGGCGAGCAACTGGAATGAAAGATGATGATTTCCAAAAACCAATTATTGCAATTGCCAATTCATTTACCCAATTTGTTCCTGGTCATGTTCACCTGAAAGATATGGGGCAGTTAGTTGCCCGAGAAATTGAAAAAGCGGGTGGTGTGGCAAAAGAATTTAATACGATAGCTGTGGATGATGGCATAGCTATGGGACATGATGGCATGTTGTATAGTTTGCCTTCAAGAGAAGTGATTTCAGATGCCGTTGAGTATATGTGTAATGCACATTGTGCGGATGCATTGGTGTGCATTTCTAATTGCGACAAAATTACACCAGGTATGCTGAATGCTGCTTTGCGCTTGAATATACCTGTCATTTTTGTTTCTGGCGGCCCTATGGAATCGGGTAAGGTTGTCATGAACGGTAAAGAAGTGCATCTTGATTTGGTTGATGCCATGGTTTCTGCAGTGGATGATAAGGTCAGTGATTCGGATACAGAAATCATGGAACGTTCAGCGTGTCCAACCTGTGGTTCTTGTTCAGGTATGTTTACTGCGAACTCTATGAATTGTCTGACTGAAGCTTTGGGGTTGTCATTGCCTGGAAATGGCTCATTATTAGCCACTCATGCGGATAGAAAAGAGCTTTTTCTTGAAGCTGGGCGTCGAATTGTCAGCATAGCAAAGCGTTATTATGAGCAAGATGATGAATCTGTTCTGCCTAGAAACATTGCCACTTTTGAAGCCTTTGAAAATGCCATGTGTCTTGATATTTCCATGGGAGGTTCCACAAATACCATTTTGCATCTTCTTGCTGCTGCACAGGAAGGTGAAGTGCCTTTTACAATGGATGATATTGACAGACTTTCAAGAAAAGTTCCAAACCTTTGTAAGGTGGCTCCCAGCACGCAAAAATATCATATGGAAGACGTTCACCGGGCAGGGGGTGTCATGGCCATTATGGGAGAATTGTCCAGAGCTGGTTTATTGAATATGGATGTGAATATGATCCACAGTGATTCAATGGCTGCTGCAATTGCTCGTTATGATATTGCTGTTTCTGATAATAGTGATGTTAAGCAAATGTTTCGATCTGGTCCAGGAGGTGTACCTACCCAGGAAGCTTTTAGCCAATCAAAACGTTGGGAAAGTCTGGATGATGATCGCAGTGATGGTTGTATTCGTGATAAAGAACATGCCTATAGCCAGGATGGTGGTCTTGCGGTTTTATATGGCAATATTGCGGTTGATGGTTGTGTGGTAAAAACCGCAGGTGTTGATGATTCTATTTTGTGTTTCACTGGACCAGCCCGTATTTTCGAAAGTCAGGATTCATCGGTTGCGGCTATTTTAAACAATGAAATAAAAGCAGGTGATGTGGTCATCATTCGTTATGAAGGACCTCGCGGTGGCCCAGGCATGCAGGAAATGCTATATCCAACCAGTTATCTGAAATCTAAAGGACTGGGTAAAGCCTGTGCTTTATTAACTGATGGTCGTTTTTCTGGTGGTACATCAGGCTTGTCTATTGGCCATGCTTCACCTGAAGCTGCTGAAGGCGGAGCCATTGGATTAATTGAAGAAGGGGATTCAATTGCAATTGATATTCCTAATCGAAAAATTGATGTCAAAATCAGTGATGAGGAATTAGAGAAACGTCGTCAAGCAATGGAAGCGAAAGGTGTTCATGCATGGCTGCCAGAAAATAGAGAGCGTCATGTCAGTCAAGCATTACAGGCATATGCCGCAATGACCACTTCAGCTTCACGTGGTGCTGTGCGTGATGTTTCTCAATTAAAACGAAAATTTTAACTGACTTTTAAATCGTAGAGAGGTTACATGTAACGTCTCTACCAGGTATTGGTGTAATATGGTTTAAAATATTGGTAGTTTTATTTTTTTGTGCCACAATATGTAGTATGAGTGAAGTAAAATGATACGACATAGAGGTAATTATGGCATCTTTAGCACAAGTTGACCGTCGAGAGCACCCCAGACACCCTATTAGCCTTGCCATTTTTGTATCACCTATCAAGGTTACTAATACCCGCTTAGAATCTAAAATCATTAATATGAGCTTATTGGGTTGTGCCATTGAGCCAAATTCTTATGATTTCAGAGAAAATGAAAAATTGGCGATTTGTTTTGTTGCGTCAAAGGAACAATGCACGATGTCGACGATAATAAAAGCAGAAGTTGCCCATATTTGTGATGATTATATTGGTCTTTGTTTTGACTCTATGGGGGAGGATGTTATCGAGCTTCTCAGGGGATTGTTAAAAGAAGCTAAATATTTTTAAACTGAAATTTATTCTTAGAATGTAGAGACAAGGCATGTCTTGTCTCTACACTGGTTTTATAATCGATTCCAATTGGCTTTTTTCTGACCTGAACGAAGCTTAGGAAAAATAAGTCCCAGAATCATTCCACCAAATAAAACGCCAGCGCCAGTCATAAACCATTCTTGATCGCTATTGTCTTCCAGTGTTTGATATTCCTGTTTCATCAGTCGATTGGCGGCTTCAATTGTCACCAGTTCATTTCTAAGTTGCTCATTTTCAGCTTCTAGCTGCATGGGACGTGCTGCTATTTTTTTTAGCTTGGCAAGTTCAACATTTAATTTGTCTTTATTACTGAGTAATTTGTTTTCAGAACTGCTTAGAGTGTCTCTTTCTACTTTGACAGTACTCAGTTCAGCACTCATTGAGTCGTATTTTTCTTTCATTTGGGCTACGTCCTGTTGCGCTTTAGCCAATAAAGTTCTTGCGACAGGTGAGTTGATGAGGAAACGACTGAGTACCCAGCCTTCAACACCTTGTGGTGTTTTTGCTCGAGTATACCCGGAATTTTGCTCTAAGATGGTAAGAGGTGTACCACTCTTGACAATTTTTATTATTTTAAAACCATTACCCTTGCCAGAGCGCATATTGATAACAAGTTCATCGCTCACGTATTGTACTTTTGCGACTGCAGCAGAGCTCACAATGAGTGCAACAAGAGCAGCAATAATCAAAAGAAGTACATTTTTGTTTAAAATATCCATATTAGAGTCCTTGGAGGATTAAGTAATAAAATAAATACCTTTATAGCTCAGATTGCTCGAGTGAATAACCGCTGAGAAAGTTATTTTATTATTAAAATAATTAAAGGGCTATTATCCTAAATTCTGTGGCAGGATTCCACTAAAAGAGAGTTTCTTGAATATATTCTGAAGGGTCGGAATAAAAGAATAAGCCAATCTGGCTTCCCTCTACTCGTGTGACTTTTGCGGCAATGGCAAAACTATTTTGGCTGTGGCTCAAGGGTAGATAAAGATTGACATCATCGAGCTTGGAAAATACTGCTCCAGAAACATTGCTTAATAGCATACCTCCTTGACCAATATTTATAGCAGTACCCTTGGCTCGCTTTTGATTGGATAATTCGATGCCTACTGGAAAGTTAACACTGATTCTGCTGCATTCTCTTTTTTCATGGGCATTGTACATTATTACGATTCATCCTTTATTGAGGGAGATGGAGTCAAATACTTACCTGATAATGATAGCCTATCATAAAAAAATAATCATCTTGAAAAGTGATTCAACAAATTGCCTATGTGAGTGGCGTGTTAAATACCGTATCCAGAATTCAGTTGTAATCCTCTGTATTATGGCTGAAACTTGCGGACAATCAGATAAGTTTTTGTGTGTTTAGAATGGTAAAATATGAATATTATTTTTTATTGATATCCCATAAACTCACTTTTTGAGTACAGGAAAAATAGTTTAAATATGAAAACATTCATTTACAAAAGTAACAAAAAGCTGGATAGTTATCTCTATATTGAACAGGAAGATAATTTTTCACGGGTACCTGAAGTTCTGATAAAATCATTAGGTAGACTTGAAATTGCAATGACTCTGGATTTGAGTGCCACCAAAAAATTGGCTCGGGCTGATATTAATCAGGTGATTTCTGCTCTAAAAGAAGAAGGCTTTTATTTGCAAATGCCTGATGAATATGAGCGTTTGTCTTTGGCAGGCATGAAACCTGTTTCAAATCCAATCCCTAAGCTTTAGTCGTAATGACTTTTTTTAATTCAATTTTTTGGGTTTAAAATAGTTGAATTGATATAACCAAAATGGAATTGCAATGATTTCACCCATAATGGCTGGAATACTGACACGGTTATTATAAAGAATTAGTTCAGGATCTAATGGCCAATACAGCCAAAAAAATAAGGCTAATACGAAAGCAGTGATGTAAGTGAGAGATAGACAAGACAAAGCATCACTGAATGTCCTTTCTTTTGGCGCTAGAAAACGAGCCATAAGTAACCATTGCCCAATGGTAATAATGACCTGAATAGGTGCATTAACTGAAAGAGCGAGAATGATTACCTCAAAAAAAGACATGGGTCTGACTTTTTACTGATATTAGTTCTTGCCCATCAAGAACTCTAGTAGTGCTTTTTGTGCGTGCAGACGATTTCCTGCTTCATCCCAAACGACACTTTGTTTGCCATCAATGACTGATGCACTGACTTCTTCACCGCGATGTGCAGGCAAGCAATGCATAAATAATGCATCATTATTGGCTTGGGCCATGAGTTTGTCATCAACAAAATAACCATCAAAGGCAATTTCTCTACGAGCCTGTTCTTCTTCCTGGCCCATTGAAGTCCAGACATCGGTGACAATTAAGTCTGAATTTGTAGAAGCTTCCAGAGGATCACGAATAATTTCTACTTTGTCACCTGCAGCATCATAAATATTTTGATCAGGATCATAGCCTTCGGGACAGGCGATATTTAATTTGAA
>JADGEK010000196.1 GCA_016744395.1 Gammaproteobacteria bacterium
GATCATGAACGATTTTTAACCAAATCGACCTATTTCAGGCTCATTTCCCGTTAGAATCACCTCTTTTGTTCAGGCTCATTTCGCATTGGACAAGGCTTGGGTTAGGAAAATTGTAGTCAATATGGTACACTCAGCCGCTGAGGGCTTTATCATAAATCAGGAATATCGTAAATGATAAAACAGCGTACGTTGAAAAATAGCATAAAAGCAACAGGTGTTGGTTTGCATTCTGGTGAAAAAGTGTATCTGACACTGAGACCAGCACCCGTTAACACAGGCATTATCTTTCGCAGGATTGATCTGGAAACGCCGATCGAAATTCCAGCGAGAGCGGAAAATGTTGGTGATACCACTTTATCCACTACTCTTGTTAAAGATGGAGTGAAAATATCCACTGTTGAGCATTTATTGTCGGCAATGGCAGGTATGGGAATTGATAATGCTTATATTGATTTAAGCGCACCCGAAGTGCCCATTATGGATGGTAGTGCTGGTCCCTTTGTTTTTCTTTTGCAATCGGCGGGTATTGTTGAACAATCAGCTGCAAAACGTTTCATTCGAATTAAGCGAAATGTAGTCATTGAAGAAGGTGATAAATGGGTACGGTTTGAGCCCTATGAAGGCTTTAAAGTGTCATTTATTATTGATTTTGAACATCCAGTTATTCAAGGTCGTTCACAAAGTGCAGAGATTGATTTTTCTTCCACTTCTTTTGTTCGTGAAGTGAGTCGAGCAAGAACGTTTGGCTTTATGAATCAAATTGAGCAACTGAGGGCTAATAATCTTGCTCTGGGTGGCAGTTTAAATAATGCTATTGTTATGGACGAGTACCGAATTCTGAATGAAGACGGTCTGCGCTATGAAGATGAATTTGTTAAACATAAAATTTTAGATGCTATCGGTGATCTGTATCTGTTAGGAAGCAGTCTTATTGGTGCTTTTAGTGGTCATAAAGCAGGACATGCTCTTAATAATAAAATACTTCGTGAACTACTGGCGGACGAATCAGCTTGGGAAGAAGTTATTTTTGAAGATGAAAAACTAGCGCCCATCTCTTATATGAAATCCATTGCAGCCAATTGATTTTTCTAGAGACAAGGCATGCCTTGTCTCTACTTGTTGGTCACATGCAAGGTCTCTACAGAATCACTCAGATATAACCCCGCACTCAGTTTAAGTCACTTTTCCCTTACATGCTTTGCTAAGCGTTGTAAAGCCTCTTTTAAGTCATTATTTTCAATATGTTGTGCACTATCATTTATAATTTCAGCTGAATTTTGAGAATAAAGAGGCATCTTTTTTTCTTTTTCTATGCTAATATTAGAAGAAGCTACTTTAATAATAATTTTCTTAAGTTGACTGAATTGTGGTTCGGCACCTAAAGAGCGTTTTAATGTTGGCATATAAAAACGTAGCTTGCTAGCCCATGCAGCACTTGAAGCTGAAATGATCAAACTGTATTGTTTTCCGCCATGGCTGGAAGCAGAGGCACCAGCGACCTTGGAAAAGCCTAACACTGAAATTTTTCCTGTGAATTCAGCTGGAAGATAAGTGAGTATACGTTTAGAAATGTAATCAAGATAACGGCTGTGTTGGAGTAAACGTTCGATGTTTGCCGATGGTTGTTGAAGAACTTTTTTCATATTGATACTTTTTTCAATGTGCTTTCGACAAACAACCTATTTCTACCAATAACCTTTTTTTACAAATAAGAAGAGAAGGGGTAGAGAATATTTAGTGCTAGATACCCATGAGACTTGGCCCTACTTGTGGCCAAGTCTCATGGGTATAGATAAGAGTTATAGGGATTATAGCATGGAGGCTACCTGATTGACCAAACAGTTAAAGCAACTTTCAAGGTAAAGAAAGTGCCTTATTAAAGAGAATGCCTCAAGACCTTTATGAATATTATTTTAGTTAGAAAACGAAGTGGGACAACGCTTGATGTTAATTTGTCTCGATCTTTTATTGTCATTATTTCATTATTATTTTTAAGCATTCCTTTCGTTTCGTATTATTTAGGCATGATTTCAACCGATCATGTACCTTCAATTGCTGATTTGGATAAGCCTGAGAATATCGAGCCCATTCGGACTAAATTAAATCAAATTGTTGGCAGTATTTATAAAGAAGAGTTAGCTCAACAACAGGAAGAACTGGATGCGATTAAACAGCATAATCAAGAAAATATAAATGCTTTAACCAATAGTATGGCTAAATTGCAGGCACATATTATTCGACTGGATTCTCTGGGACAGCGTCTGAGCGAAGTGGCAGAACTGGATGAAAAAGCCTTTAATTTTAATTTTGAGCCTTCAATAGGAGGCCCTGTAGAATCGCATACCTCTTCAGAAAGTACCTATCCTGTTAATATTGAATACAGTGAATTTTTAAAGAGAATGGCTCAAGTTACTCAAGACATTGAGAGTAGAACCAAACAACTGAATATATTAGAAAATTTACTGATTGCTGATCATTTTAAACTGGCAACAACACCCGCAGGAAACCCTGCTCAAAAGGGGTGGATTTCTTCTTATTTTGGCCTGCGTAAAGATCCTTTTACGGGTAAGAAAAAAATGCATAAAGGCGTTGATGTTGCTGGCAAATCAGGTTCTTCAGTTTTGGCAACGGCAGATGGTGTGGTTATCCGGGCAGAAAAACAAAATGGTTATGGAAAACTGATAGAAATTGACCATGGTTATAAACTCAGTACTCGTTATGGGCATAATAAAAGCATTTCAGTTAAAGTTGGAGATATCGTCAAGCAAGGGCAGATTATTGCAACAATGGGCTCAACTGGACGTTCAACAGGCCCACATGTTCATTATGAGGTTCTGAGAAATGGCAGGCAAGTGAATCCCGAAAAATACATAACCACTGCACGAATGTGATGATTTACTGTTGGTTG
>JADGEK010000108.1 GCA_016744395.1 Gammaproteobacteria bacterium
TATATGAAACATACAACTTGGCAACTTCAGGATGCTAAAAGTAAATTTAGCCAACTAGTAGAATCAGCAATGGCTGATGAGCCTCAAATTGTGACCAAGCATGGCCATAATGCTGTTGTTGTTCTTTCATATAAGGAATATGAGGCAATGACAAAACCTAAAAACAGTCTTGTCAATTTTTTTAAAGATTCACCTTTGGCAGATGCTGAAATAGATATTCCACGTAATAATGATTATCCCAGAGAAATTGAATTGTGAAATATTTACTGGATACTTGCGTGATTTCTGAAATGATCAAACCAAAACCGGATGAAAATGTTATTTCATGGTTAGAAGAGCAAGATGAAAATTTTTTATACCTCAGTGTTCTGACATTTGGTGAAATTGAAAAGGGTATTGAAAAAGCATCGAACCAAATCAGAAAACAAAAACTTCGATTATGGGTAGAAGATGATTTAAAAAAACGCTTTGAGGGCCGTATCATTCCAATCAGTTTTTCTATTGCAGCAGAATGGGGGAAAATTCAGGGAAAATCTGAATTATTAGGGAAACCGCTGCCAACAATGGATGGATTAATTGCAGTTTCAGGGCTTGTCAGTCAATGTATCGTTGTGACTAGAAATATTTCTGATATGGAGCAAAGTTCTGCAGAACTATTCAATCCATGGGAAAAATCAATGTAGTGATATCCTTAGAAAACTAAGGCTTCTTTTCTTAAGTGTCGTATATAGACGAGTCAATTTTATGCTGGGTGTTTAAACACCTATTTTTTAAATTGTAGATCTAGTCATGGCAGGCTCAACAACTATTTTCCAAAGGACTTAAAATCCCTCGATCGCAAGATCGTGCCAGCTCGATTCCGGCCCTGGGCACCAACTCAATAAAATCAATGACTTACAACTCTAAATAATTTATTATAAATATCTAATAACCGCATAAGTAAGCCATTTCACTCGATTACAACCTGAAACAACACTCAATAATATGTAATAATTTTACACATTAATTTACACAAAAAAATACACAAGGCAAAATCCCATTGCTAAACCTATTTGGTTATGGTTTCTATTACACTGCTACACATGGGGTATTGAAAAATCTTTACACATTCATTACATATGTATAAGCTAACATATTGAATTATAAGTAAAAGATGGTTCTGGCTCTGGGCGCTATTTAAAATCAATTGCTTACCTCGATTTAAAATTATTTTAAAAAAATTAAAGATACTCATCTGTTGAAAATAGAAGTGAGTATTTATTGATAATAATCAATTTATTTTCTGATATAGAGTAATCCTGTATAGACATATTAAAAGATTAGAATAAAAATCGAGTAGGCATTGGTTCAATTTTATTAGATAACTGATAATAACAACTACAAAAACCAAAAGGGGCTCACAATGTTTAATCCAGATGAAATTCATTTTACTGTTGCTTGTAATAGCTGTGGTAAGGAAGTTAAAGAGTCTCTTGCTTGGTTTAAAGATAACTGCAGCTTTCCCTGCCCCAATTGCTCTTACGTTTTTAATGTTTGTGAAAAAAAACTTGTTATGGCTCTGAATAATTTTGAACGCTCTATTAGAAATCATGGGCTTTAATTAAGAGATTGAGCGTAAAAAAAACTATGTGACTTGTTGAACGTATAGCCTGGGCTCACCCTGACGACTTGCCTAAAATAGGTGAACTTGAAAATGAGTTATAACAATGCAGGTTTAATGTTGAAATTAAAGAATGTAACAACTAATGACTTCAGAAAATCCATTCAACACTCCTAAAGCCTCGCTTGATCTTGATAATAACGAAACATCTTCTCCTAATTATCTTTCATTTCACGGAAAAATTGGCCGTGTACGCTACTTCGGATATTCCATCATAAAAACAAGACACCCATCTATTAAATCTGTAATAGGTGGGTGTCTTTGATTGTTCGGTACTGGTTTGATTCTAGCCCAGGACACCATTCTTATCTATATTCTTTTGCAAAAAAAACAAATTTATAACTCTTTATCATGAACCTAATTATATTAGGTTTTATCTCGCCTTAAATTCTTTTCAATCAGTTTAGCTAGGAAATTAGTAAATGGTAATATGTCATTGTTGACACTGGCCTCCTCCAATGCTGCCATATACCTACTACGTTGTTCAAATGGAATAACAGTCCAGGGATAGCCCCCACTTGCCAACATGACATTTATCAAAAAGCGACCTGTACGACCATTGCCATCCATATAAGGATGGATATAGACAAAAAAATAATGGCCTAATACTATTCGAACTGCAGGTTCTTCCTCGTTTTTTAGAAGTTCAAAGAATGTAGGAATAAGGCTTCGCACTGCTTCATAATTGGGGGGGACATGCATTGAATTTCGAATATAAACAGGGTGATTACGATAACCTGCTAAATCGGTGATGTTGATAATGCCTGCTGTTACGCTGGGAGCAAATAATTCTCGATACCATTTTCTATGATCTTTTCCTGCGACAATACCTGCCGATTCATTATTTAGTACTTTTTCAACACTTACTTTTACTGACTGGAAAGCCTGCCAGTAGCCTCTGGCAGCAAGTGCATTTTTATCTTCTTTATGCTGAATATTATGGTCAGGATCCCAACTTTCTGAACGGACATTATTGATGAGTTGTTCACTAACATGGTAGCCTTCAATGGATAGAGAATGGTAGGCATCAGTGATATAAATATCATCAACCTGATTTAGATATGATTCTTTATCATCAGGAATGCCAGGTGCAGAAGGAAAATGATTCAAGACTACTATGCGCATAGTGGCCCAACTCATTCGTAAGCGATTGACATAGGGTGATACTTCACGAGTGTTAAAAAGGATAGGTGGTATATCCTCAAAGGGATCACTTTCATTTACTGTGTACCCGGCAGATTTCATTGTATCAATAATATTATCAGCAATATTATCACGTCCAATATTTCGAAAAGCTCCAGCTAATCGACCAGCGATTTTACTGTGCCCACCAGATAATAATCGGTGTAGGATGTCTGATGAATCTAATATCATTGCTAATGTTGCACGCATTTCAATGGGGTGTGCTGAAAAATAACCTGGTGCGCAACCAATTAAAGCTGAAGGTAATTTCATTATTTGTATACCGTTTATAACTTGTCGTTCTTGTTTGCCTGGTATTTCTAAACGAACATCAAAGATTGATGTGTTGTGGAGTAGGGGCGTTGGCTTATTTCCTCCTTTAGGAGAACGTACGAATAGTTGTTTTGGGACACTCCAATTGCCACTGTGGATATTGAGTGATTGTTCTGGGCTAAGGATCCATTTGTCTTCGAATCGGGTATTTAAATAATCAGAACAAAATCCCCAGTATGAAGCATACCATGCAGTACTTTCCCCAATTGGCTCTTCAGGTCGTGATGGAATATACCACCCTTTCATAACTTCCTTGATGAATCCGTTTTTAAGCAGACGTTCACGGTGAGTGCGTGTCATACTGTTTGTACGAATAGCAACAATACCCTGATCTTGAATTGTCTTTAAGAATTCTAGAGATTGTGCAAGTTTTTCTGATGGTATGGCCATAATGATGTCTATTTTCTTAGTTCAAATTAATTCTTATATTTAGGTAATTAAGTTTTATTGTATTTAGGTTATTATGTCAATCATATTTTAGGTTAATAGGTTGTTTTATTTTTAGGTTATGAAGTTTATATTTTTTTAGTTACTCCTACTTGGGGGACTTAATTGGTGGTGACAAGAGGAGTAATATAGGACATATATGGACGCCCCCTGAATGTCAACTAATTTTGCTTTAAATTTCTTGCTTTTCAGCCTAATTTGTTAAATTTAAAGTAAAGTTATCCATTGCTCTGAAAGTGTTTGAAGAACAGGCTCTTTCTTTTCCCTTTAATCCGATCGCTCTTTTCTTTTAATTATTTTTGTTATTGTTTTCTTGATATTCACTCCTTGTTCCTCATTCATTCGCCTTTAAAAAAGAATCCAGGCCGCTCACATATATCCGGTCTCATTTTGGCAGAATTTTTTGAACTCCGAACCTTGATGAAATACGCACCTTATCGCCTATACACCCACGCGGTGTTTAACCAATGTCCTGTCAGGCTCTGATAAGGCACGTAAGCCGTTTTTCTCATCCGTTATTGCGACGGGAGGAAAAGTTTTTTAAATCTTTTTGTCTTTTATTTATCTAATATTGAACGGTGATTTTTTTAGGATCGTATGTCTCACCTTGTAATATTCGCCAGGCTGCTCGTGTTAATTTGTTGGCCAGTGCTACATAGGTTATTCTTTTACCTCGCCATGTAGGCAGGCGTTGAATCCAGCCACTCAAAGGGTCGCTTTTTTTATTAAGTAAAGTCCAACTGACGACCGTTCGGGCACCATGTATAAGTAAGTACCTTAAATATTGATCCCCTTTTTTATTTGCCTTTATTATTCTGACAATGAGATATTTTTGAATTTTTATGCAATTATTCCATTTAATCGTTTCATTTTATGATACGATTAACTTGTGTATTCATTTCATTATCTACTAAATATCTGATTGGTGAAAATTTTGGCTTCACAATTAAACATTCAATGGATATGGCAAGATAATAACTGGCCAGATTTCCAATACGATGCTCAAGCAGTTATACCTGTTTTGGAACAAACTGTGCGAAGCGTTTCGCCTTTGTGTGCCTTGGCAAAAAATCTATCTCAGGATAAACAATTGCAACTGGAGTCAGAAGTTTTACTGGATGAGGCTCTGGCTAGTGCCAAGATCGAAGGTGAAATTTTAAATCGAGAGTCAGTTCGTTCCAGTATTGCCAATAAACTGGGGCTGGGGAAGAAAAAGGGGAAGGGCAAAAATAATCAGCAAAAACGAGCATCAAAATCTGATGAAGCCTACCTTGATATCTTACTTGAATCCATAAGGAGCATAGAAACTCCGTTAACTGAAAAACAGCTTTTAAAATGGCATAGTATGATGTTTATTGATCACCCTGTTTTATATGACATGATTATTGGTGATTATAGAAATGAACGTATGTCAGTGGTCTCGGGGCGTTTTGGAAAACAAACTACTCACTTTATTGCCCCTTGTGAAAAAGTGATGGTAAAAGCGTGTGTTAAAAAGCAAATGACTACATTTTTCACCTGGCTTAATCAGAGGCAAGAAGATAAAGCTGCTGAATCAGGTTATGTCAGAGCTGCTATTGCAAAATTGTGGTTTGTTACCATTCATCCCCTGGATGATGGTAATGGTCGTTTTTCACGGATTATTGCTGAATATTGTCTCGCTCAAACTGAAGCCCTACCTTTGCGATTGTATTCCATATCATCTCAAATAGAAGCCAATCGAAATGAGTACTATGAAATACTGGAAGCAACTCAAAGAGGCAATTTGGATATCACTCGCTGGATCATCTGGTTTTTAGAACAAGTTGATTCAGCAGCCCAAACGGCAATGATATTGCTTAATAGAATTAATAGTTCAACTCAATTTTGGGATCAGCATCGCCATATAGTGTTTAATCCAAGACAGCAAAAACTTCTTCAAAGAATATTAGAAGGTAGTGCTTTTAGTGATGGCATTAGTCGTAAGAAATACAAAAAACTGGTGCATACTTCTGATATAACAGCCACTAGAGACTTGAAAGATCTGGTTGAAAAAAATATCATGCAAACCAAAGGGGCAGGCCGAAATTTTGTTTATTGTTTTATGCATTCTGAGCATGAGAAAATCAATAAATAGCTAATAAAAAATAAATGTTGGATTGTGGTGTAAATACTCCAATAAATTTCATCCAAAAAATTTCTTAACAAATGGAGTAAAAAAACACCTTCCTTTAGGTAGGTGAGCAGCGACATTAATATTTCTTAAAACTCCTATTGATAATTCAAAGGCACTGTTAACTTAAGAGTTTAGATTGTTATGTCATGAGTGTTTTTTAATTGGGTTTTCAACCAGTCATATGGAATCTTTTCCTGCTCTAGTCGTAATGATTTTTTCCAATGATTTGTTTTAAGTTTATCGTAAAGTGTTTGCTCTGATATGGTTAAATTATTTAAAGTTTCTGCATGATGCGTTTTTTCTTTAGGTTCCTTTCCCCATTGTTCTTTACAATGCAGCAGTGTGTTTTCATCCATTAACCAGGAATGAATATGAGGAAAATGACTTCTGATACCTGATAAAATAGCAAAACCATGAGTATCAATATCTCCCCAGTAATAGAGCCAGCACTGATTAATCCACCTGGCCTGTTTTAATATTTGAATTCCGTAACCCAGACCAAAAATGACAATGGCATTGTTTATTTCAGGAAAAGCCAGGCCGTTGGTTTTATTTTCAGTGATAAAAACTCGGTCGCAAATCAAATCAAGTTGTGCAAACTGATTAATGGGGATTTCAAGATCTGTGATACCAGAAAAATCGGCTGCCATATTTTTATCTAATAAGCGAAAGCGAATTCTGGGTTGCTCATAATGTAAGCCAAAACGTTTTTCAAAACCGTGTTCAATGAGTTTTTCATGCTGCGTATTGATTGCTGAATCATCTAAAATCTGATCCAGTAATATTTTTAAAATACTTTTGTGACTTTCAATGAACTTGGTATCAATACCATGAATATCCAGTTCCCGGATATAACAGTCAGGAGTGGGGTGCTGAGAAAAATAGTGACAGACACTGAGCAGTTGCGACCAGTTATGACTGTATTTTTGTATGCTGGCAGGTGAGTTTTTTAAGCTTTCGGTTAATACTGGAAATGCTGTTATGATTTGCTGGTAATTTTGACAAAATAACTGCCATTCCTGCAATTTTCCCAGATAACGGGCAATGCTTTCAATATTTTTGAACTCAATGGCAACGGGTAAGCTTTGTTTGCCCATAGAGCGATAGCTAAACTCTTTGTAAATAATGCAAATACTCTTTTGAGTGGAAAGTTGAGTGAAAGTTTGAGTTAACTCATTGATCCATTGCCTGACTTCATCAAACTGATGTAAGAGTGTTTTGTCATCAGGTTTATCCAGCTTTATCTGAAATGGAAAAATAGTCTCATCAGCTAACCAGTTTTTATGAAATTTATAACTGTTCCAGAGTTTTTTTACTCTGTTCTTGATGTCATTAACTGATTTCATTATTTATCTTCTATGGTGATCATTGCCTGATGTTTTTGCAACTCCTGATGTGTTTGTAAGCGTTCCCTATATTCATCAATTGTCATATTCAAAAGCATGGAACGGTTATTCTTTTGGTCGATAAAATGCACATGTTTGACATAATGTTCAATAACATCAAGTTTTTGCAATGGAGTGACCAGAAGTAATTGCAGCCCCAATTTTTTAAACAACTCCAGACCAAATCGGGTACTGTCTTTTGAGCCTCGCCCAAAGGCTTCATCAATCACCACAAGATTAAAATGGCGTTTCTTTCTTTGGGTGGATTGAGTGCTGGTATTGTTTTTTTGCATGTGTTTTTCGACCAATCCATATTGCAACAGGATTGCAGCTGCCAGAATGGAATAGGCCAGTTTTTCTTTCTGTCCGCCTGACTTACCACCCGAGTCTGAATAACACTCCTTTTCACTTTGATCTTCACGATAGCGTTCGATGATATTAAATAAATGCCAATAACGGACATCGACAACTTTCTGTGTCCATTTGGGTTCATTACGCATTTGCTCAATCAGATCCTTAACTCGAATAAATTTTTCTTCGGAGTAAAGATTTTCATCGGCAGTGTATTCAACACATTGTTTCAAACGTTGCTTAAAGTCTCTAACATCAACATCCGGGGATGCAACCCGGTCGATTTCAATATAGGTTCCAGGTTGATAATCGAGTCCATGCAGAGCATTGTTAATCAGATGAATTCTGGCATCAATATCTTCTTCCTGTTTATCCAGATGGCTGCGAAACAGTGCCATGGCACGAATAGTATCGCGATTGAGCATGTCTTTAAATCGGGCTTCATGGCGAGGTAGATCTTCCTCAGTTAATTGAGATAACATTTGCTTGTATTCGGGGAGTGACTGAGGGCTTTTATCCAGCTCAACGACATCATTGGGAAATTGATGGGCAAAATTTCCCATGGCGTCAATCATTTTATTTTCTTTTTTACGACGTTTTTCTTCAAGATGTTGTACTTTGTCGTTTAATTTTTTCTTGAGTTCACTGGTGCGTTGATTGAGTCCCCTGATCTCCAGTGATTTATCGGCAAAATAGCGTTGAGTCATTTCATCCAGAGCAGGGAATAAAAGGGTGATTTGTTGTTCAGACAGAGTCTTAAATTGTTGACTGGCTTCTGACAAGGCTTCTTCATCCGCTGAAATTTCATTTTCTTTCGCCCCTTGTGATCCATATTTATCTTTCAGCTTTGAGTCCACTTCCGATAAATTCAGTTTTTGATCGATAAGACGATTTTTTAGATCCTTTAAGACATTGGAACTTTGTTCTAATTGACGTTTTTCATTTTCTAATTGTTCAATACTCTCAATATAAACAGGGAAGTTGATTTGTTCAAAAGAAAAATCAAAATCAGCAAGGTTCTGGGCATTAAAGCGCTTCGTATCTTCCTCTCTTTTTTGTTGCTCTAATGCATTAATTACATTTTTAAGATTTTTTTGTTGTTGTAATATGTGTATTAACTGCTGAGACAGTAGCTCAATTTTCTCTTTGTTTGTCCAGCCCAGGACATATCGGCTTTTATCCTGAATGTTGTGCCGGTCATCTTTCTCGTGACGAAATTTTCCGGATTTTATTTGACCTCTGGGAGTCAGTGCTTTTTCACTGCGGCGAAAGTCATTAAGATCTTCACAGCACTGATAATCAAAGCGTTGTTGTAATTCACGATGAAGCCAGTCATAAAACGGCGTATCAGATTTGATTTCAACTTTGTGTAATAAAGAGTCTACATTCGGAGTGACTGTCAGGTAATTGTTAATTTCTTTAACCCGATAATAAACCAGACGAGTCCCCAGATGTGTTTGTTCCACAAATTGACTGACTTGCTGATAAAGTGCATCCGGGACGATCAGGCTCAAAGCAAAGTTATGTAATACGCGTTCAATGGCTCCTTGCCATAAACCCGCTTTGCCTTTGACCCGAAGCAATTCACCCACAAAGGGCAGTTGAGCCTCATCGACATTCAATTGTTCACAAAGTTGTTGACGAATGTTTAGCTGCCTGAGATGAATATTACTTTTGCGTTTTTTGAGTGCCTCCAGTTGAGCCTGAATATTTTGGGTTTCCTCTGCTTTTTCTCTTTGTTGTGTTTTTTCCTCAAAGAGACGACCGTCCAGCTGTTCCAGTCGTTCCAGTTGTTGCTCGACAATGCTTTTAGCTTGCTGGATATTTTGTAAGAAAATATCAGCTTCCAGTTGATCGGGCAGCGCCAGAGTTGTGATCAGATGCTGATAATTTTTGAAGAGTTTGCGGCTGTCTTCCCGGTCTTTTGATTTGCGTTCAATGTCTATGTCTAATTGTTGTAAACGACCACCGCCATTTTGAAGGATTTCGTCATTGAGTTGTAAAATGGTCTGCTCTTTTTCCTGTTTATCCTGTTCGAGTCTGGCCAGTGATATTTGAATGCGCTCCAGTTCAAGACGCCGCCGTGCCAATCGGGCCTGATACAGTTCAACAGCGGTTCTGGCCATATACTGATCAGTGATATTACGGCAATGATCAGTATGAATGCGGTCATTGTCAGCTTGCAGTGCCTCATCACCAAAGAGTTTGATGGGCGTTAATAATTCCACTTTTTTTCGGGCGGCAACGACTGCATCATGCAAACGTTTTAAATCATCATAGTTACGTTCCAGTTCTTGTAATTGAGTTTCTGTATCGGGTTTTTCCAGCATGTTCTGACGTACAAAATCAGTCACAGAGCCGACGGATTTCATAGAGATGGTCTGGTTGAATAATTCAAGAGCCTTGCCATCAGCACCTAATCCCAGTAATTTACTGAATGCCTGAGAGTAGGGTGGAAAGGTATCAAACAATTCCACATCATCCAGTTTTCGCAATTGTTTTTTGAGTTGATTGATTTGAGAACCAAAATTCGAAAAATGAGTTTGTATGCTTAATTCTGTTTTGGCAACAGCAAACAGACGTTTGACCTTGTTCTCTCCGGGTTTGAGCCAGAAAACCTGTGCCAGTGAAATGGTTTCATCCAGTGTCTGAGAATAGAATCTCGCGATAATAACGCTATAATGTTTATTGGTTCGTAATCCAATGGCACGCGCCTTTCCATATTCATCTTGCTGCGAAGTATAATAACCGTGAAAATAGGATTCCAGCGAACGTTCTTTTTCTTCGGCTCCAGCGGCTTTATTAAATGATAATTTGCGTGTTGGTACCAATAATGTGGTTAATCCATCGACCAGTGTTGATTTGCCGCACCCGATATTACCCGTCAGTAAACTGTTTTCCTGTTCAGGTGACATCTTCCAGATTTTTTGATCAAAAGTTCCCCAATTGAGTAAGGAAAATTCACTTAATCTAAATCCCTGATACCTTTTATTATGAGTAGTCTTATGAGCGGTCTGATGCTCTTGTTGATATCGGTTTTTATCCATTATTGGTCTTTTTAGTCGATTTTACATCTTTAGTGGTTATGTTTGTTGCAGGAGTAGTCACAGAGTTGCTGAGTTTTTCCAGTATGGAAGCAATTTCTTCAGCATTGACCAATGCTTTGATGATTCGTTGTACTTCAAAGTCATCCTGATGATTGATCAAAGTACTTAAAAAGCCCATTTCAATGACTTTTTTTATCAGACCATCAAAATCCTTGCGTTGTTTGACCTCATTACTGACGGTAGGATAGTAAGGTTGTAACCATTGGTGTATTTCTGCACGGGAGACAATCAGACGTGGTGAACTGTCTTCGCTGTCATGTTCTGCCAGACGTTTACGCAATAAGACGATGAGCAGTGTGTGACCAAAAGACATGGCTCTTCGACTGATCAGACGGGGAATTTCAAGTATTTCTTCTTTGCTCTGTTCAACTGCGTCATCCGATGTTTCAAAATCCATTTGTTTTAAATAGGCATAACCTTCGGCATTATCCAGAACAAGTGATAAGCCAATTTGCTGAAAATATTCTCGAATGAGATACTGATCCCGCTCCAGACATTGCCATAAGTCTCTTTGTTTAGCTCGATATAAGGGCCCCTTTAACAGACGAATCTGTAAGGTGGATTTTTCGGTCAGTTGTTGCTGGGAAAGCGAGTTAAAAAGTGATTCTTGCATGTCAGCTTATGCCTTACGTAAAAAAGTGATTTGTGGTAATGAGGCCCTGCGAGTAATATTTCCCTCTGTTTGCCAGCTAATGGACTGACTGTGTTGTTCATCAATATGAGCGGGTGTTTCTTGTTCACAAGCCATTTTAATATAGGTCAGTAACTCATCCAGACCATACTGGATGGGATTGTGTTCAATGATTTGAGCCAGTGTTGCCTGACCATTGTTTTGCTGCAGGCAAAGATTGATATTACGCTGCAGTTTGACTTCATCAATATGACTGACTTCAAACAAGGTAGACAGATCAACATCAGGATTACTATCGGCTTCATCCAGTTGTGAGTTCAGTTGTTCCTTATCCTTGGGATTAAACAGACGACGACTGAACAAAGACGATATTTCTGCCTGAAAACTATCAATATCAGTAAAATACTGACTGGGATCAGGTTCCAGTTCATGAGTTTTTGCCTCAAATTCACGGATCAGTTCAATGATCCGTTTATTGTCCTGTGACTGCTCTTGAATGTACCGACGCAATTGATCGGTGATCAATTGCTTGGTGCTGTTCACCTTGGTTCCAGCATCCAGTAAATAAGCATAAAGGTGTAAGAGCAAATCATCATTTTGGGCAAATTCTTTGCTATGTTCCAGGTTTAATAATTGTTTCAGGTTCTTTCTGAGGGTGGTTCGCATATCAGGAGTCATCAGTAATTCAAAAAAAGCACTGAAGGACTTGCCTTCATCGGAGTCATCAATCACATCCTGATTTGAAAATACCTGATCCAGCAGTTTGCCTTTTTTACTGCCGCTGATGGTAATTTTCTTACGGGTCTCTTTATCCAAATCACGAAAATTAGCCTCAACCTGACGAAAATCACCGAGCAACTGTCTGGACATATCTGAAACCAGAAACATGTGCTCACGTACCTGAGTTCTGGAGTATCCACTGTCCATACCTTGTTCTACGGCAATTATCTCTTGTTCCAGTTCTACTTTTTTCTGCTTCAATGCCTGCAGCTTGGCTTCTTTATCCGCTGAAGTGCCTTGTACAAGATTCTGAAGCAGTTGCAAGACCAGTTTGAGACGAGATTCTGTGCCGACAAATCGTCGACCCTGTAACTCCTCAAGCCAGCGCAATGCCTTTTCTACTTCAGGAAATAAATCACACTCAGGTTCTTCACCTTGCTGGGGCAGGTACTTGCGCAGATAGCCGCCCTTGAGGTTAATCCAGTCATCAATATAGGCTTTGGCAGTTTTAGGGTAGAGTTTTTCGCCATAGGTTTCAGCGATGTCGGATAAATGATGATCCAGTATGGCAATCAATTCCTGATAAGGGATCGCACGACGATTTTTCTGGATAAAGGCCAGATAAAAAAAACTGCCCAGCAGAGGGAAATGGTCAGCCCCCAGTAATCGTAAGGCGCTGCTTGTTTTTTTGAGCTGATTCAGATAATCAAAGCTTAAATCATCGGCCATGTGTATTCATTATTTTAGGATATGATTATGAATTATATCATGTAATGGAGAAGCGTTTATAATCGCTTTTTGTTTGCTGGACAGATATAACATGTACTATTTTTAATACCATAAATGTTAGATAATTGGTGAATATATGGCATTATTTACCATAATAATGGTACAAATAGGTGATTTATGGGTTAACTCACTACTGAAAAATCATGAAACACAGCGTGTGATCCAGGCGGTGTGTTTTGCTTCGATGATATTGTCAGAATGCATTGAATTCAAAATCTGAG